>NZ_JAEPKU010000029.1 GCF_016652235.1 Dysgonomonas sp. Marseille-P4677 | reverse complement strand
CATTGATGTTGTATTTTTAGTTAATGTTAATAAATATTTCCATAAACTATGTTTTTAGAATCTAAATTATATATTTTTGTTGCGACAAATTTTATATAAATTAACTGAACAAATCAAAAACAATTAGAGACAAATGAAAAAAGTATTTTTTACATTAATGCTAAGCTTATCACTAACTTCAGTAAACGCACAAACTAATGAATTTTCATCTTCGAGTGTAGATCGTCAAATGGGCACTACAACTAAAGGAGGACAAAAAATCCTTCCACAAGCCGGAGATTTTGCAATAGGAATAGATCTTCTTTCGCTAGTTGGGTTAGGAGAGAGTAGCGATAAACCGAAGTTTTTCTATTCAGATGGATTTTTAGGGGATCAAAACATTGCAACAATCTATGGTAAATATTTTTTGACAGACCAAGCAGCTATCCGTGCGAAATTACATATTGGTCTTGGTTCTTCAACAAATAAAAAGATGGTTTCAAAAATAGGAGGAAATAATGAAGAACAAGTAGAAGACAAAAAAACTTTTTCAAACAATAAATTCGGTTTAACTGTAGGTTATGAAGTACGTCGTGGCTATGGACGTCTTCAAGGTTTTTTTGGACCTGAAGTAGGTGTAGGTTTTGGTTCAGAATCTACAACATTCGATCCGGGAAATGAAATAAATGCAAATACAAATGTAGTTTCTTATAAAGATAAAGAAGCTGGTAAGTTTTATGCTAAATTGGGTGGCTTTGCAGGTGTTGAATATTTCTTTGCTCCTAAGATGTCGATTGGAGGTGAAGTTGGCATTGGTTTCAATATGCAAACATCTGGTAAAGGAAATTCTACTAAAAAAAGATGGAACGCTGCAGAAGGAAGAGTAGAGGAGATATCGGAAGATGGTCTTTATTCAAGCAGTAATGTGGATTTTAAGGTTGCTTATTCTTCAGCATTAAATGTAACATTCTATTTCTAATTATGACGGACAAAATGGATTGGTACTAGGTAAGTACTACAATTTCGTAGAAAAAGAATAATATAATTAGTAAGATAGTAATCAGGTTAGCCTGATTACTATCTTTGTTTTTATTATGTCTGGATTTCTCGTAAAAAAAGTGCTACCTTTGAAATAGGAAGAAAATCACTTGTAATAGGTATATGCTATATATAAAAAAAAATATAACCCCATCTACATTGATTGGAATATGGCAAATAGAAGAATCGAGAGAAGCTTTGCTAAGTGGATTGTCGAATCATGAATGGATAGAAAATATACATACAATAAAATCAGAATCTCGGGTATTGGAGATTTTAGCAGCCCGATTACTAATAAAAGAACTCGTAGGAGAAGAAAGACAGGTTTATTACACTACCTCAGGAAAGCCTCATCTGACAGATCAGTCACATTATATAAGTGTTTCACATACTAAAAAATTTGTGGCAGTAGCCATAAATAAATTAAAGCCGGTAGGTCTTGATATAGAGCAGATTTCAGAAAAGATTCGGCGTGTGCAGAGTCGTGTGATAGGGGCGGATGAGTATATAGATCCGAATAATGAATTGATACACCTATTGTTACATTGGTCTGCAAAAGAAGCAATGTTTAAATTTCTGGATTCGGATAGTATAGATTTTCGAAAACACCTCTTTGTAGAAAACTTTGTTCCGAAAAAAGAAGGGCAATTTTTTACTTCAGAATCTCGTACCGAATCAAGGCATCAGTTTGAGGCGTATTATAACGTTGATAAAGATTTTGTAATGGTCTGCCTGGAAGAGCAGAACTGATCTTCCAGACATAATTATATTTATTTCAAAAGAAAATTGAAATCATCTTTTTCTTCAAGTTCTTTTGGTTCTTGTCCATACTTGAATATACGGGCCGATTTCTTACCTATTAATTTTAGACTTTCATTTTCGAGATTTAACATTGTTCCTTCACGAAGCCCTACAACATATAAATCCTTGTTTTCGGCGATGAATTCGTTAATGCGGTCTTCTCTTGTTTCACCTCCATGGCCTTGAGGGTGTACATCAAGATAATGAGGATTTATTTGAAAAGGGACAAGATCAATTACATCAAATCCCTTAGGGTCAATAATTGGCATATCGTTAGTAGTACGTAGAGTAGGACATGCTACATTCGATCCAGCACTCCAGCCAATATATGGAGTCCCGGTCTCTACTTTCTTCCGGATAGCTTCAATGAGTCCATTATCTCTCATTGTGCGTACCAGTTTCCATGTATTTCCTCCGCCAACAATAATAGCTTCAGTTTCTTCCACTGCTTTTACAGGATTATTGAAGTGATGAATGCCTATTACACTATGGTCTATATCCTTAAAACGGTTATTTACTTTTTCCTCATATTCGTCATACGAGAAAGTTACGGCAGCATAAGGGATAAATAAAGCTTTGATATGTTTCTCCCCTAAGAATTCTTTAATGTTTTCTTTTGGGTAATTTAAATATGCTTCTCCCGGATTGGTAGAATTGCTGATTAGTAGTAACCTCATAATAATAACTTTTTTCACAAATATACAAAACTATTTAAACATAGAGAAGGTACGAGTTTATTTTGGTTTAACAGAGGCTAAGTCGAAATTATATCTTTTCCATATTAAATTCTTGATATAGATAAAGTAAAAAAAAATGATATAGACTGATTTGATTATAAAATCATTTTTTATATTTGTTTGTATTCTTACTAAAAGACCTAAAGACATGAAAAAACGACTACTCTTATTAGCTGGTATTTTTATCATAGCAATTAGTTTATTCTCTCAAAAAACATATCTTGTAAAGAATAATAAATGCAGGGAAGCGAGTGATAGCCTTTTTCAGCAGAATATAGGCTTTGATTTTGACAAGGCTTTTAAGTTTGTTTTTGCTACAGAAGATTATTACATTGCTGATGAATTATTGTTGTCAGCTAATGAAATAATTCCTCACTCCCAATATAATAAAGGAGGCAAGGTCCTTTATGATTTTTACAACTTGGATGGTCAAAAGATTGGTTTCAAAAATGTTTACAAATATACCACTAGATATTCTTCTGGGTATGAAATATACTTTGACAGTATATATAGTATTACAAAACCTATAGATTTTGAGCTTTTAAAAAAGATTTATTCGTTATATGATACTAAACTAATTTCAGAAAAGGAAGCTAAAGAGATTGCCAAAACATATTCTCAATATAAATCGAAAGATACGAGGAGTAATAGATTATACTATCATGCTCAACTCGATAAGTTTATTTGGAGAATAGTTAAACAAAAGGGATTCAGAAATATTGAAATTGAAGAATTTGAGATTGACGCACAGGATAAGACATTGATATCATATGAAACTTATCCTTTTTATAGAAATTTAGGACAAGCTTTAAATGATAAACTATTTGGCTGTTCAGATTATTGAGAATACAATCTTTGTGCGCATAGGAAGTTTACCTTCCTTTTTTCCAATTGTCATAATCTTTTATAAATCCTCTGCACATCCAGTTAGCTAATGCTTGTCGGTTATTGGGGTCTAGAAATCTCCGTTGGTCAAAGCTATTTTGGATATTTCCCAGTTCTGCATAAATTCCGACGGGGGTTGTATTGGTTAACACATATAGTTCCCGCATACTTACTGTACCTGTAAAGCCTCGATTGGGTTGGTGTTTATCGTAGTGGCTGGCAAAAGTTTCCTGCATTGTTTTAGCTAGTTTCTTTCCTCCACTGCTGTTTTTTGCATAATAGAAAAATACATCAAGTTGTTTTTTTTGACTTCTGCTATCTAGATGAATGAAGACTGCCCTTTTATACTTTTCCTTCGTTTTTCTTGCTAAATCATTTATTTTATTACTTCTTTGTTCCAACCTCTTTAGTTGATTTAATGGTATTGTTTCGCCCATACACGTGGCACGATCGCTATTACTCAGATATCTATCGTCTCGGATACCATCTTGAGTGTCTTGTATGATAATGTGTACCGTGGCTCCTTCTTCTTGCAGGCAACGTGCGAGTCGCAAAGTGATATCGTAAGCATATTCATGTTCGTGTAGGCTGTAACCATCAACTTTTCCGATAGCTCCCGGATCGGGACCTCCATGTCCACTCGAAAGATAGAAGCAAGCACCTTTAAGTTTATTAGACTTAATGGTATATTGCTCATAAGCTGAACCAAAAAGAGGCTCTATGTATATTGGGCTACTTTCTTTGTTATTACTCTTTTTAGAGAGTTGGTCTTCTTTATTTCCTTTTGATATGGAAGGGAGGGTATAGGTCACTCCTTTTAGCAAGGTATTTCTTTTGCCCAATTTATTTTTGTTCAGTTCTAAAAACTGTTCATAATAATTATTTCCGATACGGTTGTTCCTTTTTAAAAAAGAATGTATCCCTTCTCCATCACGGGGAGAATCTTTATCGTTTTGAGAAAATATTGAATTGCAGATGCCGAAGAATAAGAATGATAGTATAATAATATTTACACGTTTCATGATTTCAATTTATATCACCTTGTTGCTGTTCTCTGTAAAGATAAGGATATCTCCATAAAACAAGAAGCCGATACTCTGAAGAGTACCGGCTTTTCATATATATTAAGAAAAATAATTCTTATTTTTTACGTTGTACGCGTTTCCATCCGTAAACAGCTCTTTCACCAAGCTCTTCTTCGATGCGAAGAAGCTGATTGTATTTAGCCATACGGTCTGTGCGGCTAAGTGAACCAGTTTTGATTTGTCCAGAGTTTGTAGCTACTGCGATATCTGCAATTGTAGCGTCTTCTGTTTCACCCGAACGGTGAGATGTTACACTTGTATAACCTGCGCGGTGAGCCATCTCTATAGCATCCAATGTCTCAGAAAGTGATCCAATTTGGTTTACTTTGATAAGGATAGAGTTAGCACATCCGGTTTCGATACCTTTTTGAAGGAAGTCAACGTTAGTAACGAATAAGTCATCACCTACTAATTGTACTTTGTCTCCGATAGCATCGGTAAGTTTTTTCCATCCGTCCCAGTCTGATTCATCCATACCGTCTTCGATAGAATCGATAGGATATTTTTCAGTAAGTTCTTTAAGGAATTTAACTTGGTCAGCAATTTTGCGTTTTGCTCCGCCTTTACCTTCAAATTTGCTATAATCGTATACTTTTGTTTCTCTGTTGAAGAATTCAGAAGCAGCACAGTCTAGAGCGATAGTGATATCTTTTCCAGCTTTGTAGCCAGCATCTTTAATAGCTTTAAGGATTGAATCCAAGGCATCTTCTGTACCGTTAAGTGCAGGAGCGAAACCACCTTCATCACCTACAGCAGTGCTAAGACCACGATCGTGAAGCACTTTCTTCAATGCGTGGAATACTTCAGCACCCATTCTCAAACCTTCTTTGAAAGATTTAGCACCGATTGGACGAATCATGAACTCTTGGAATGCGATAGGAGCATCAGAGTGTGATCCACCATTGATGATGTTCATCATAGGTACAGGTAATGTATATGTATTAGTTCCACCGATATAGCGATATAATGGCATTTCAAGGTAGTTTGCAGCAGCTTTAGCTACAGCAAGAGAAACACCAAGAATAGCATTTGCACCAAGTTTAGATTTTGTTTTAGTACCGTCAAGTTTGATCATTTTTTGGTCAATGGCTCTTTGTTCCAAAGAACTGTCACCGATCAATGCAGGAGCGATAATTTTATTTACGTTATCAACAGCTTTAGTTACACCTTTTCCACCATAACGTTTTTTGTCGCCATCGCGAAGTTCTAAAGCTTCGTTTTCTCCTGTTGATGCACCAGAAGGTACAGCAGCACGTCCTAATATGCCACATTCAAGTGTAACGTCAACTTCAATCGTAGGATTTCCTCTTGAATCCAAGATTTCACGTGCGAAAATTTTCTCGATTCTCATTGTTCTTATTAATTTAATTAAAATGAATAATATATTTTGTTTTTTCGTTTGCTATTGAGACCAACAAAAATACTCTTTTTTCTTGTATTTATAGAATTAATAGGGTGGAATTTCTCGCTTTTAGATAATGTAGGGGCGTTCTTATTTTTATATTTAGCAATTTCGTATAACAAATACTCTTTGTGTCATGGTGTAAAGGGAAATGCCCTTTTATTCTTATATAGGGGGTAGACTTTTTTAAGCTCAGGATAACCGAATATAAAATATATTATTCTTTATCTATATTGAACAGATAAAAGCAGACTAATAAAGGTAACAATAACTTGTTATTTTATTTTTTGTCGAAAAGTGTCACTTTTGTCACCTTTTTAGAAAAAGCTATTTGATGTTGCTTGTATTGTTGGAAACTATAATTCGTCAAAATAATAGAATCTCGGATATGTTTTATAACTTGCATTTGTTTTATTTCGTCTATTAAGATTAACTAAAAAGAGAATGTTATGCTACCTGCTAATTACCAGCAACTAAAAGAAGTGTTGTCGAAAACACTTCCGGCCAAACGTATAATAACGAACCCGTTGCAACTTCTGGCTTATGGAACAGATGCCAGTTTTTATCGGCTGATACCCAAAATAGTTGTGCAGGTACATACCGAGGACGAAGCTGTTGAGGTGATACGGCAGACGGGTAAATTAAATATACCTGTAACATATCGTGCTGCTGGAACAAGCCTATCGGGACAGGCAATTACCGACTCAGTGCTTATGGTGGCAACACACGAGTGGCGGAAGTATACAATTTTGGATGATAATGGTCTGAAAGTACGATTACAACCGGGTATAACCGGAGCAAGGGCGAATATCTATTTGAAACCTTTCGGTCGGAAAATAGGGCCGGATCCGGCATCGATCAATGCTGCTATGATTGGAGGTATAGCTGCAAATAATGCAAGTGGAATGTGTTGCGGTACAGCGCAAAATTCATATAAAACCATAGCTGATATCCGTATTGTACTTTATGATGGCACTATTCTCGATACGGCAGATGAAGATAGTAAAAACTCATTTTTTAAGAGCCATCCGGAAATTCTAAAAGGGATAGAGCAACTGAGAGAAGATGTTAAGTCTGATAAAGTATTAGCGGAACGAATAAAACGAAAATTTAAGATTAAAAATACTACGGGATACAGTCTAAATGCATTAGTGGATTATGAAGACCCTTTTGATATTATCAAGCATTTAATGATAGGTTCGGAGGGAACGTTAGCTTTTATATCCGATATAACATATTATACTGTAATAGATGAAAAATATAAGGCATGTGCTTTGATGATATTTGAAACTATCGAATTGGCTTGTGAGGCAGTGCCTTTTCTGCGGGAAAGCCCAGTCTCTGCTGTAGAATTACTAGATAGAGATTCCATCCGTTCGGTTGAGGACGATCCGGATGCTCCTGACTATTTTCGTAAAATGCCTGAAACAGCCTGTGTGCTTTTAGTGGAAATACAAGCTAATAAGAAAGCGGATATGGATATGAAAGAAGCAGTGATTCGTAAAGCTGTTGAAACAATACCTACAATCCAACCATATATTTTTACATCAGACCCAAGGGAATATAATTTCAACTGGAAAGCGCGTAAAGGTTTGCTTTCTTCTGTTGGCGGTTTAAGAAAAACCGGAACTACATGTATCATCGAAGACGTGGCCTTTCCTGTACCTCGTTTGGCTGAGGCATGTATAGCTTTAAAGGCATTATTCAAGAAATATGAATATCACGATGCAGTTCTTTTCGGTCATGCTCTTGAAGGTAATTTACATCTGAACTTTTCTCAGGATTTTAGTACTGCAAGTGAAGTCCAACGCTATGCGGATATGATGGATGAATTAGCTGATATTGTAGTCAACAGATTCGACGGATCTCTTAAAGCCGAACATGGTACGGGCCGAAATATGGCTCCTTTTGTCGAAAAAGAATGGGGGGAGGTAGCTTATAAAATAATGCTCAGAATAAAGAAAATATTTGACCCACATCATTTAATAAATCCGGGTGTAATAATTAATGAAAATCCTAAGATACACCTTGAAAACCTGAAGCCTTTACCTGCTGTAAACGAAATAGTTGATAAATGTATGGAGTGTGGATTTTGTGAGCCGAATTGCGTATCGGAAGGATTGACATTATCTCCTCGGCAGCGTATCGTTATTGCCCGTGAAGTGTCACGTTTGAAAGTACAAGGTGAAGATTCAGTACGCCTCAAACAGATGTTGCATGATGCCAAGTATTATTCGAATGAGACTTGTGCCACCGATGGGCTTTGTGGTTTGGTTTGCCCGGTCAAGATAGATACAGGTAAGTTTATAAAAGATTTGCGACATAATGAGGCTTCGGATACTGCTAAGAGCGTAGCTTCGTATATTGGAAACAGGATGAACGGTGCGACTTCAATATTACGTGGAGGTCTTAATTTTGTTCACTTTTTCCATTCCATACTGGGCGATACACTTATGGGAGGATTAGCATCGGCAATGAGAACACTCTCCTTTAATGCTATTCCAAAATGGAATAAAGATATGCCGCAAGGAGCTCGTAAAATAAAAGAAACAGTAGTCAATCAAGGACAGCCTGACAAAGTAGTTTATTTTCCATCTTGCATAAATCGTTCGATGGGTAAATCGAAAGGATATGACAATGAGGATGTGGAACTAACACGTAAAACTCAAGAGTTACTTCAGCGTGCAGGTTTTACTATTATTTATCCCGAAGGAATAAATAATCTTTGCTGTGGTATGGCATTCAGCAGTAAAGGGCTGAAAGAAGAAGGAATGCGTAAGTCGAAAGAGTTGGAAGACGCTTTGTTGAAAGCATCAGAAGGAGGAAAGTATCCCGTACTATTCGATATGAGCCCTTGCTTCTATACATTTCATGAAGCCAATGATAATAAGGATTTGAAGATATATGATCCAATAGAGTTTATGCTCGATTTTGTAATGCCTCGATTGGAAGTAAAGCATCCTCGCCAAGTAGTGGCAGTATTTCCTGTTTGTTCGGTAAAGAAAATAGGTATGGAACAGAAACTGTTGCAATTGGCCGAAATGTGTTCGAAAGAAGTTACTTTAGTAGAAAGTAATTGTTGTGGCTTTGCCGGAGACAGGGGATTTACTTATCCGGAACTCAATGCTCATGGACAGCGTCATCTGAATGAACAGATACCTGCTGATTGTGAAGATGGGTATTCAACAAGCCGTACGTGCGAAATAGGAATGAGTGAGTACAGTGACATTAATTTCAAGTCTATATTTTATTTGATTGATGAGGTAACAAGATGATGATTAATTATCTATATGTGGTATTTACTATAAAGTAAATAGGTGTAAAAAATATTGATGTAATAAATAAATTTTATTAAAACAAGTGAATGTATTTTCTAATCTATTACCTTTGTTCTTGATATGAAAAAGTTTGGCCAATCAATTATAATTATAATCGTTGCTGCTACTGTGTTTCTCACGGGTGCCGGAGTAACTGTTATAGACTACTGTTGTTCTTCATGTGGTGGTCAGACTCTTTTTTTGACACAACAACATATCTGTTGTATTGAAGATACTCATGGGAACGATAGCGAAGTAATGAGTTGTTGTTCTATGGAGAAAGTATCAAAAGAAGATACTTATGATAATGTCTCTTATACAAAAGATCCTCATTGTTCCGCTTCACGTGTAACTGTAGATATAGATGCATCTTCTTTCCGACCTCATGTTATAATTCCTTTTGTATGGATTTCAGATGCTTCTTATCATGTAGCACTTACAAATACTTTGCTGCAAAGGACGGATAGCGCAAATGGCTTTATAAACTCTAAATCGCCGCCAGAGATACTCCCGAGAGAATATCTGTCTCTTATTCGGGTACTTATTATTTGATTCATTAAATATACTTGTCTTGTATATCGGTCTGATATACAAGGATACCTTATTGTATATTTATAAACATTATTCAGAATCAAATGAAAGCAATAATTCTATCTATATTTTTACTATTATTTACTACACATACTCTTGCCAAAGACATCCTTAAGGGATATGTGTTTGATAGCCAGAAACAACCTTTAATAGGAGCTAGTGTACATTGGGAAAATTCCAAAGCAGCTGTAGTCACGAATGAAGAAGGATACTTCGAAATAGCAGGAACTCCACATAAAGATCATATGTTAGAGATTAACTATATTGGTTTTAAAGATAAAGTGGTTCACATACATACTTTTAGTGATGTGCAAAATATTGTGTTGGATGAAGATAATGAATTAGGTGAGGTGATTATAGAAAAGACGCCTCCGGGAACAATTAAGTCGCGCACAAGTCTCTTACATACAGAGAAGATAACAACAAAAGAGTTGCATCGAGCAGCTTGTTGTAATCTGTCAGAGAGTTTCGAGACAAACCCTTCTGTAGATGTATCTTTTAGTGATGCTGTAACAGGGGCCAAGCAAATCCAATTGCTAGGTTTGGCAGGGACCTATGTGCAGACTCTTACTGAAAATTATCCGAATTTGCGAGGTACGGCTTCTGTCTATGGACTCGACTATATTCCTGGTCCCTGGATGGAAAGTATTCAGATTTCAAAAGGTGCGGCTTCAGTTAAAAATGGATATGAGTCGATAACAGGTCAGATGAATATTGAGTATAAGAAGCCTAATACAGCCGACCCGTTGAGTTTGAATGTTTTTGCCAGTGATGCCGGACGATATGAAGCAAATGCTGACGCGGCATTCATATTGAATGATAAATTGAATACCGGAGTATTTGTTCATTATTCGAATGAGACTGCATCGCATGATGATAATGATGATGGTTTTCTGGATGCTCCTAAAAAACATCAATTTAACTTGATGAACCGTTGGCATTATATGTCAGGGAAATATGCTTCACAATTCGGATTCCGTTTTTTGCAAGATTATCGTACCAGCGGACAAACGATGCATACCTTGCTTCCATCTTCGATAAACAAGGATAATCCTTATCAAATCTCAGTTAATGCAAATAGAGGGGAATTTTATACAAAGAACTCTTATATATTAGATGAGGAACGGAATGGGAATATTGCGCTCATATTTACCGGTTCGTATCATGATCAGAAGTCTCAATATGCTATCAATCGATATAATGTATATGGTAATAATTTGTATGCTTCTTTAATGTATGAAACAAGTTTTGGTCCGAAGCACCAATTGAGTGCGGGACTTAGTATGAATTGGGATAAATACAATCAAACAACCTTCCTGGCTCAACCTATTGCCTCACAGCCGGACGAAGAAACTGTTACAGGAGGCTACCTTCAATATACTTTCAATTTGGATGACAAGTTTATAGCACTGGCTGGTTTTCGCACAGACTATAGTTCGCTTCATAAGAAGACATTTGTAACACCTCGCCTACATTTGAAGTATATGCCGGTAGAATGGCTCAATATGAGAGCATCGGCTGGTAAAGGTTATCGTACTGTTTTTGTAATGCCTGAGAATAGTTACTATTTAGCAAGTAGCCGTAAGATAGAGATAGCTGACAATCTAAGTCAGGAAGCAGCTTGGAATTATGGAACAAGCATATCTTTTCATATTCCAATTAAAGGCGAAGAACTGACTATATCCGGAGAATGGTATCGGACCGATTTCGATAATCAGGTTGTTACTGATGTCGACTCTGATCCTCATGCCGTAAAGTTCTATAATCTGGAAGACAAATCGTATGCCAATAGTTATCAGGTAGAAGTATCTTATCCTTTATTTAGAGGCTTTAATATTCTAGGTGCTTATCGCTGGACTGACGCTAAAACTGAATATGGAGGTAAATTGATGAAAAAACCTTTAATCAGCGACTATAAAGCACTGGTAACAGGTTCGTACGAGACCAGACTGAAAAAATGGGCTTTTGATCTTACTGCTCAGTTTAATGGTGGTGGTCGTATGCCCACTCCGGATGCGGTCAATCCTCTATGGAGTACAACTTTCGACTCCTTCACTATTCTCAATGCTCAGATTACAAAGAATTTCCGTAATTGGAGTATTTATGTAGGAGCAGAAAATATTACGGACTTTAAACAAAAGAACCCTATTATCTCTTCTGAAAACCCATTCAGCAACGATTTTGATGCTACAATGGTATGGGGGCCTACAATGGGTCGTAAGTTCTATGTTGGGCTAAGATATGCAATAGGAAAGTAAGAATCTTGACTATATTTGAAGCGTTAAGAGTCGGTGCTCTTAACGCTTTCTCTATTCTTCAAAATAATATTCGAACTCAAAAGCCAGACTATTATAAGCTTCCCGTTTTATAAGATTATTATCGTCTTTGTATATAGATAATTTTTCCAGAATCCAATCAGCTTGTTCTTTACATTGTCTTCCTATCTGTTTTAGAGCAAGTGATGCAGCGTTTCTTATAAATGTATTATCAGATATAACATCATTTAAGATGGAGCTGAATGCGTCGAATGATACAGGGGTTGCTTTTTTTGTGAGGAATAATCGTGTCAGCAACCAATAACCGGTTGTACGTGTACCTTCATTATCCGAGTTAGACCACATTAATGCCAACTGATTGGCAAAAGGAAGATTTTGAAACAGGTTGAGACAAACTTGTTCCCTTATCTCTTGATTGGGAATCTCAGTTACCCACACATTGGCAGTCTCTTGATTGAAATCATTTATCGGATAAAGTAACGTTGCCAGAATTTTTAACTCCCGAGTATCCTCTAACCATAGCGTAGCTGCTAATGTTGCATCAGGTTGATAACGAGTAGCTAAATCTTTTATTTGTTGGATATTCAGTCCAAAGTTGACTTTGTATGTAAGTCCTCGTTGTCGCATGCTTGTAGAAGCTACTCCATTCATAGACAAACGACAGCGGGTACGGATATCTTTTATTATATTTTGCATAAGTATGTAAACCAATCTGTTTCCTTATACTTCAAAATCTACAGCTTTTCTGTCTATTACAGCTTCTCTGATGAAAGGTAATAACGCTTGATGTAATGGATGATTTTGGTAAATATCCAAGTCTTCTTTTTTTGATAATTCGGAATAAAGGACTACATCGAAGTTTCCTCCTCCCAGAAAATCTATCCCCACTTCTAATTTTAATAAACCGTCTATTTTTCCGTTGAGGGCTTCCAGTTTTTCTTTAATAAGTTTAGCATTTGTAGCTTTGTCATTTCCTTGAGACTCTTCTTTGAGTTTCCACATTACGATATGTTTAATCATAACTAAATTTTTATATTTATAATTACTTTATATAGTCGGCCGGAGTTACTTGTATTTCAGCAAATAGATTACCGTCCATTGTGTAATAAGCATATATGAGATTCATTTTTTCTTTTCTAAACATATCCAGATCTTCTCCCTTTGCAGTTTGCAGGCCCAGAGTGAGAGCCGGTTTTGTATTTCTGATAAATTCTTCCGCCGATACTGCCGGAGTTTGTGTAAAAGTGTAATAATACTTAAACTCGGTTTTCGATACGGCCTCTACCTTGTCTATCCTTATTCCTCCCGGTATTGGCATAGGCATTTTTTTGTTGGTTTCTTTAGCCAGTTTTATAAATTTAGCCTTAGCCGGTTCTTTTTGTTGGTCTGATACAGAAGATGTCTCTGTATTATTTTCTTTGGATGATTTAGATCCACATCCGCTATTTAATACTAAAAACAGGCAGCAAAATATTGTAACAACTATAATCTTTCTCATAATCTAACTAAGTTTTAATTGATTGATAAATAAGCAGTCCAGACTTTTTATTTTTTTAAATAATCTTTTCCTGTTCTTGCAAATGATGACTTCAAAGATAGCATATTATCCTTATATTTTTATATTAATAAAAAAGCTGGCTAGTAATAATATGTTTAGAAGTGTTACAATGATAGCGATCCCATAAAGCAGAATTTTCGTCCATAAAGTATTCGCATATTTCCCCATAACTTTTTTAGAGGATGTTAATCTTACTTGCAAAAAAACTGTAATAGGTAGTTGCATACTCAAAATAGCTTGTGATATGATAAGGCCTTTAAATGGATCTCCGATCATAAAAATTATAAGCAAGCCTACCCCGAGCGATATCAGAATACCGATACGAGAATGGATATCTTTAATGTTATATGGTTCGTTGTACATACCTGCAAATATAGATCCTGCGGCAATACCCGATGTCATGGATGAAGAAATACCCGCCAACAATAATGCAATAGCAAATATGATAACTGCATTTTCTCCTAATAAGGGTTGTAATAAAGAGTGTGCTTGTTGGAGATCGTCAACTACTACACCTTGTTTGAAAAATGTTGCAGCGGCAAGCAGAATCATGGCACTGTTGATAGCCCAACCTATAAGCATCGAAAAGAAAGTGTCGAAAAATTCATATTTAAGTTGCTTTTCCATTACCTTTTCATCTTGCAGATTCCATTGTCGGCTCTGTATAACCTCCGAGTGTAGAAAAAGATTGTGTGGCATTACTACTGCCCCAAGTACACTCATTACAATAAGCATCGACCCTTGCGGTATAGATGGAACCACCCATGATTGCGCAGCTTCGCCCCATTCGATATCGACTAGAAATAATTCATAAATGAAAGACAAGCCAATCATAGAAACAAAGAAAATGATATACCTCTCAATCTTCTTATATGAATTGGAAAACATCATAATGAAAACGAATATAGCTACAAGTACCGATCCTATTTTTATAGGAATATCGAACAACATATTCAAGGCAATAGCACCTCCTAGTATTTCGGCTAGTGAGGTAGATATGGATGCTCCGATTGCAGACCAAAGTACAACCCGTGAACCGATGTGTGGAAGATATTTGTTCGCGGCCTCTGAAAGACAAAGTCCTGTTACAATACCTAAGTGGGCTACATTATGTTGCAAAATAATCAACATGATAGTGGAAAGCGTTACAACCCATAAAAGTGCATAACCAAATTCTGAACCTGCAGCAAAATTTGAAGCCCAATTACCCGGATCTATGAAGCCCACAGTGACAAGAAGTCCAGGGCCTATATACTTCATAACTTCGAGTATACTTGATTTTTGCTTCGTGTTGATTGTATTATAGTCCTTTTTTAATTTCTTGAATAGATTTCTCATTTGTATATCTCTATTTTAACTAAAAGGTGACAAAAGTGACAGTTTTCGCCTTGTTTTTTTATTTGTAAATCTTTCTTTCCAATTTTGGATATAATATATAGATAATTAAATGAAGTTCTTATCTTATCTTTTTCTCATTTCTGATAGACGAAGCATACACACCAAACAAAGATAGCATCAGACAAATGGCGAATGTGATACGCATACTGGTAATGAGTTCGGCATGTACGTTCGGCGATAATTGAATATTTCCGATAACCAATGAAATAGACATGATAGCAATACCCATACTGAAAGCTTGTCCTGTCAGACGCATTGTGCCCATAGTTGCAGATGCTAAACCGTAATGTTTCTTATCCACCGAACTCATAATAATATTTGTGTTAGGGGAGGAAAATATTCCAAAGCCTAATCCTAAAATTATCAAAACAATAGCCAGATATAAATAACTGGTGGTTGCTGATATAAAGCATAATCCGATTAATCCAACAGAAAGTATAGCCATGCCTAGTGTAGCTAATGTTGCCGCTGGCATTTTATCTGATAGTTTACCTGATTTAAGGGAGACTAAAGCTTGTACTACCGATTGGATAATTAAGATAAAACCCGCATCGCGAGGTGATAGTCCTCGTACATATTGTAGATATAAACTCAACATAAAGGATATGGCAAAGGTCGCAGAATAGTTTATGAGAGCAGAAAGACCCGACATGCGAAATATTCTGTTCTCCAGAAAGACGCGAATGTTGAATACGGGGTATTCTTGTTTCTTTTCATAAAGGGCAAAATAAATCAGGATTATAGTTCCTATTCCTATTAAAATAAAACCATGTGAGTGAGGTAATTCCGAGAAGCCATAAATCAAAGATGATAAACCTATTGCAAATAGGATAGATCCGACTATATCGAATTTTCCGGGCTTGTCCTCTTTAAAATCATCCTTTATTACAAGATAACCACTGATAGCAACTATTAAACTTATAAAAGCCGACAAAAAGAAAATACTATGCCAATTAAAGTATTGAGTTAGTAAGCCTCCTAAGAATGGCCCGGCTGCGAGCGAGAAGTATACAGTTGCTGCAACAATACCTAGTGACTGGCCACGTTTCTCAATAGGAATGGATGAGGTGAGGATAGCTGTGCTCGTGCCAAACATCATTGCACTGCCAAACCCCGCAAGAAAACGATATATAATCAATGTTGTTCCGGTACTGGCTAATCCACTTAATAAGGAAAAGATTGTCAATACAATAACACCTGCTACAAAGACCTTTTTACGGCCTATCATATCAGCTATTCGGGCACATGGGATTTGAAATATAGCCGTCGACAGCATATAAGATGTCGGAATCCATCCCGATGTAATGGCATCCAAAGATAATTCGTTGTTGATGTATGGTAAAGCCAGATTTAACGCTGATCCCAGAAAGGGTACAAGAGAAGAGGCTAGGCATATGGTAAATAATAATGTACCGGTATTTGACTTTGTCTGTATATTGCCCATATATTATTTGTTAAGTATTCATCACCTTTTATAAATCCTCTAAATTACCTAAATGTTTACTTTTGTGAAAACGAATATAAGGATATTATTTATTTCATAATAAAAAACCAGACTTTACTTCACTCGAATGCTTATCTTTGCATCTTTCTATAATCAATTCCTTAATCGATATCTCTGATATGGATGAACAAAACATACTACTTGCATTTATTCTCACTGCTATTGCAGGTTTGTCTACCGGTATAGGTAGCCTTATAGCCCTTATAGCCAAGCATACCAATACTAAATTTTTGTGTGCTTCGCTCGGTTTCTCGGCGGGGATTATGATTTATGTATCATTTATGGAGATGATGCCGCAAGGGAAATTAGAACTGGTTTCTGCTTACGGTGATAAATTAGGCACTTTATATTTAATACTTGCGTTCTTTGCCGGTATTGCTATTATAAATCTGATTGACTTTGCTATTCCAAAATCTCTGAATCCTCATGAAATACAAGGAGTTGAAGATATGGGTAAAAAAAAGGCCTTGAAGCGAACCGGGATTGTTGTTGCAATGTCTATAGCCATCCATAACTTTCCCGAAGGTATAGCAACATTTACATCGGCCTTAGGTTCGCTCGATGTTGCTATCCCCATTACAGTAGCTATTGCCATACACAATATTCCTGAGGGGATTGCTGTGGCAGTTCCTATCTACCATGCTACAGGCAGTCGAAAGAAAGCATTCTGGTACTCTTTTGCTTCGGGGTTGGCCGAGCCTTTTGGAGCATTGATTGCTTATTTCTTTCTTATGCAGTTTTGGTCATCGGCTATGAATGGAGTTATTCTTGCTGCTGTATCCGGTATTATGGTTTTTATATCTCTCGATGAGTTACTCCCAAGTGCAGAGAAGTATGGGAAACATCATATCTCCATTATGGGGTTAGTTGCCGGGATGCTGGTTATGGCTTTTAGTCTATACTTGTTTGTATAACTACAATTGTTCGATAATAAACTCTTCTCCTTATGTAGTTTATAAAATATTCCGCTATATTTGTGTTTTACACGATACTAACACAGCAGACACAAAAAATACAAATATGAAAAAAAAGCTATTCATCTTCAGCTCTCTTTTTATTTTCTTCGGGAGCCTTCTTATACTCAATTCTTGTAAGAGAAGTGGCAGTCGGGAGATCGATTCTGAATTTGCAAAATATATTGCAGCCTTTACCTTCGGGAAGGTTTCGTCTTCTTCCGAAATTCAGATAGAACTTACGCAGGATATTCCTACCGTAGAACTGAATAAGGAGATTGATCAAAATCTTTTCGAGTTTTCTCCCTCTCTAAAGGGGAAGGCTTATTGGACAAATTCGCGCACTATAAAGTTCGTTCCTGAGCCGGGAGAACTTAAGCGTGGACAAGAATATGAAGCTTGGTTTAAGCTGGATAAGGTGCTGAAAGTAGATGGAAAGTTTAAAGAATTCTATTTTTATTTTCATGTTCCTGAGCAGAAATATAACGTTTCATTATTACCTTATTCTCCAATTAAGGATAATGATCTGTCTTGGAATGCTGTAAAAGGTACGGTACTACTGGCTGATGATGCTGACCTGGAAGATGTAAAGAAAATGTTTTCCCTAAGTGGCGGAGACAAGGCAAAAGATGCCAAGATTAAAATAACACCAACCGAAGCTAAAGGCCGTTTTAATATATTAATAGATAGCCTTTATCGTGAAAAAATAGACATGGAATATACACTTCATGTAAAAGGTAGTGCTATTAATGTAAAAACAGATGAGGATATAAAAATACAAATGCCTAAGATACCTGATTTTCAGGTTATAGATGTTGCTATGGAATATGACCCTCAAGAATGTATTCGTGTAACATTTAGCGATCCGCTTTCTTTGAGCCAAAATATACAAGGGCTTATACAGCCGGGAGCAGTAGAGACTTTCTCATTCGATGTACAGAAAAATGTATTAAGACTTTATCTGGATAAAACGACCAGAGGAACAAGTCTTGAACTTAAGATATTCAAGGAGATTAAAAGTGCTGCAAATATTGCTTTAACAGAGGATTATGTCTATAGTGTGAGCTTTGAGAAGAATAAACCGGAAGTTCAGCTAGTTGGTTCGGGGAATATTTTGCCTAATTCTGAGAATTTGACCATCCCTTTCAAAGCTGTAAATCTTTGGGCTGTAGATGTAAAAGTTATTAAGATATTCGAAAATAATATTCTTGGTTATTTACAGGCAAATGATTTTGGGGAAAGTGATGAATTGAAACGTTTCGGTCGACTTATATTGAAGAAGCGTATTCGTTTAGATGAAGACCCTACAATGAAGTTAGAAGAGTGGAACAACTACTCTTTAGATCTTTCTAAAATGATCAAACAAGATCCGGGTGCGGTATATCGTATAGAGTTTTCGATGAAGAAAGAATACTCTCTTTATCCATGCGATGGTATGGTGCCTCAAATACCGGAAGAAGCCTCACTAGAACGTTTCGATAACAAACTGAGTGAAGAAGATGAAGCTAAATTTGATCGTCCGGGATATTATTATTCCGAAGACTGGGATTGGGACAACTATAACTGGGAAGAACGGGATAATCCTTGCGATCCGACATTTTATATGAATAAATCATATAGTTGTATAGTCTTAGCTTCTAATATCGGCATCACAGCAAAATTAGGTTCTGACAAGAAGATGTTAGTTGCACTGACTGATATTTTGACAACCAAGCCAATATCGGGTTCACCTGTAGATGTTTATAACTATCAGATGCAACGTATTGGCAGTGGGAAAACCGATGGGGATGGATTTGCCGAGATAGATTATAAAGGTGGTGTACCATTTGCTATAATAGCATCTCGTGATAAAGAGAAAGGTTATCTGAAGGTTACCTCTAATTTATCTCTGTCGTTAAGTAATTTCGATGTTAGTGGCAAAGAAATACAGAAGGGGCTGAAAGGATATATATATGGTGAACGTGGAGTATGGCGTCCGGGAGATTCTATTTATGTGACATTTATACTTGAAGACAAAGCGAAAACTTTACCTAAAGATCATCCTGTTTCTCTCGAACTATATACACCTCGTGGACAATTGGCCCAACGTTATGTGTCTACATCCGGTAAGGATGGATTCTATCCATTCCGTATGGCTACAGATGCAAGTGCCATAACGGGCAATTGGCAGGCACGAGTTAAAGTCGGTGGCGTTACTTTTTACAAGACATTAAAAATAGAAACAGTTAAACCTAACCGTTTGAAAATTCGTTTAGATGTCGGCGATATGATCAATGCAGGTTCAGGATCGTTTACGGGGGCATTATCTTCGCAATGGTTGCATGGGGCTCCGGCAGTAAATTTGGCATCAAAGGTAGAAATGACATTGAGTACGGCGAGCGTTCCATTTAAAGGATATGAAAAGTATTCTTTTAATAATCCTACATCGAGCTTTTCTTCCGATACATATGCGATTTTTGATGGTCATTTAGATGCTTCGGGAAATGCTTCGATAAGAGGCAGTTTACCTCAAGCTGCCAGTGCTCCTGGAATGCTTCGGGCAAATATTGTTTCGCGGGTTTTCGAATCGGGTGGCGATGCGAGTATTTATACTCAGACCGTGCCATACTCGCCTTTCTCTGCCTATATAGGAATTAAATCTCCGACAGAATCTGATTATGGATGGATGGAGACAGACAAAGACAATATGTTGGATATTGTTACTTTGACTCCCCAAGGTAAGCCTATTAATCGTTCTAATCTGAATGTGAAAATATATAAAATTGATTGGTCGTGGTGGTGGAATTCTAATGATAATTTAGCCTCTTATGTAAATAATACCTCTACAAAAGTGGTATTGGATGAGAATATTTCTACAACAGGAGGGAAAGCTAAGGTGAAATTCCGTATCGAATATCCCGAATGGGGACGTTATCTTGTGATTGTGAAAGATGGGCAAGGCGGACATACTACAGGTAAAGTGCTTTACGTAGATTGGCCGTCGTGGAGAGGCCGTTCCGATAAGCAAGACCCGAGCGGACTCACTATGCTCTCATTTACTACCGATAAACAATCTTATAATGTAGGTGAAACAGCAACTGTTATATTACCGAAAAGCTCTGAAGGACGAGCTTTGATAAGTATCGAAGATGGTTCGCGGGTGATATCGCGAGAGTGGGTAACTACAAGCGGAAAGGAAGATACAAAACATACATTTAAAGTAACAGAGGAGATGGCTCCTAATTTCTACATTTTCGCAAGCTTATTCCAGCCGCATGCGCAGACAGATAATGATTTGCCTATTCGCATGTACGGAGTTTTGAATATAAATGTGGAAAATAAGGAAACAGTATTGTTACCTGTAATTACTATGCCTGATGAGCTTCGTCCGGAAAAAGAATTCTCGGTTTCCGTATCCGAAAAGAATAAAAAAGATATGACATATACACTGGCTGTAGTAGATGAAGGATTACTAGATCTGACATCTTTCAAAACGCCAAATGCATGGAATGATTTTTATTCTCGTCAGGCTTTGGGTGTCCGTACATGGGATATGTTCGATATGGTTGTGGGTGCGCAAACCGGAAAATTAGGACCATTGTTGAGTATTGGTGGTGATGAAGCCTTGAAACCGTCGAACAATACGATGAGCCGATTCAAACCAGTGGTGAAATATCTTGGGCCATTTACTCTTAGCGGAGGAAAGACGGATATACATAAAATTACATTGCCACCTTACTTCGGATCGGTGCGAGTTATGGTTGTTGCCGGAAACACAAAAGGAGCTTACGGAAGTACAGATAAAGCTGTTCCTGTAAGAAATCCATTGATGATACTTTCTACATTGCCACGTGTGGCAGGGCCAGATGAAGAAATATTACTCCCGGTCAATGTATTTGCTATGGATAAGAAGGTTAAGAATGTAACTGTTACTGTACAGGCTACAGGATTATTCCAATTTACAGATGGAACTACAAAATCTGTTTCGTTTACAGAAACTGGAGATAAGATGGTTTATTTTAAAGTGAAGGTGAGTAAGAAAACAGGTTATGAGAAGGTTGTGATTAAAGCATCCGGCAATGGTGAAACAGCAACAGAGACTATCAATATAGAGATTCGTAATCCAAACCCACCTGTTTTGTTGGCATCTCAGGCATTAGTTCCTGTGAATGATACAGCTAATTTATCTTTAACATTCGAGTCAATAAAAGATGGAGACTGGGCTAAGATCGAAATATCTCGTATGCCGTCTTTTGCTTGAAAAAAAAATTTATCTTATTTGCATGATTATCCGCATGGATGTTCAGAGCAAGTTACTTCAAAGGTATTTCCTTTATTGTTTGTAGATGCTTTCCGACCATTCACAAATAAAGAGAAGGAAGTAATGGATAATAATATTAAGGAGGGTATCAAGATAATATCATCCCGTCAATTAATGGATGGAGGTATTGCTTACTGGCCGGGTAATACATATCCGAATGAATGGGTTACCACTTATGCGGGGCATTTCCTTATCGAAGCTCAACGAGCCGGACGTGATGTACCTACTTCTGTGATCACGAAATGGAAGCAATTTCAAAAGAAATCGGCACAAACATGGAACAGAGGTGAACTTTATAAGTCATACTATAGTACTTCTATGTCAGATTTGCAGCAGGCGTATCGTTTATATACTCTTGCTTTGGCCGGAGAACCGGAGCTAGGGGCAATGAATCGTCTGAAAGAAATGAATGGGCTATCAGCTCAAGCACGCTGGAGATTGGCTGCAGCTTACGCACTAGCAGGAAAGAAAGATGCTGCAAATCAATTGATAAACCAGTTGTCTGATATGGTTGGTCCTTATTCATTCAATAACAATACTTATGGCAGTTCGACCCGCGATATGGCAATGATTCTGGAAACATATTTGCTTTTGGATAAGACCGAAAAAGCCTTGGCCTTGGCCTATAAAGTATCGGAAGGATTGAGTGGTAGATATATTACAACTCAGGAAGCTTCTTTTGGATTGATTGCTATGTCCAGACTAGCGAAAAAAATGGGTAAAGGAGTCATTTCATACGAATGGGAACTGAATGGTGTGAAGCAAGCCAACGGCAATTCGGGTGATGTTTTTCAGGAAATAGCTTTGAAACCACAGGAGAAAGTAAATGTATCAATCAAGAATAAAGGACAAGGGCAGTTGTTTTTCCGTTTATTGGGACGTACTCACCCCCTAGTTGATAATACACCGGCTATGAGTAATGGAACAAATCTGTATGTGAAGTATGTAGATGAAAATGGAAAAGAGTTAGATGTAACTTCTTTGAAACAAGGTACAGAGTTTTTTGCTAATGTGATTGTTCAGAATATATCTGGAATGTATCTGACCGACATGACTTTGAGTCAGATATTTGCTTCAGGATGGGAAATCTTTAATACTCGTTTATTTAATGAGGCTGACAACAGAACTGCAGGAGCATTCAATTATCAGGATATCAGAGACGATAGAGTATATACATACTATAATCTGAGTAGCGGATATTCTACTTCGTTCCGTATCAGACTTCAAGCTGCTTATTGTGGCAAGTTTTATTTGCCGGCGGTAAGTAATGAACCTATGTATAGTCCTACCGAACAAAGTCGTACTACGGGTTATTGGGTAGAGGTTAAACAATAATCAGAATTTTAATCGTATAATAAAATAGGATATTTGTAAAATAAATATCCTATTTTTGTACTATAAAATAACACAACACAACATTGATGAGAAGAGCAGTCTGTACATTCGGCAGCTACTATCTGACAGAAGGGTTTCCCCGTTTCCGTAAGATGGCTGAAAGTATGAATGTATTTGATGATATATACACAATCAGCGAAAAAGATTTAGATAAAGACTTCTATAAACTATGGGGGAGGTATCTGATCCCCTATTCGAGAGGGTTTGGCTATTGGTGCTGGAAGCCCTATTTTATTCTAAAGATACTTGAAGGCATGCAGGATGGAGATGTTCTACTCTATTCAGATATTGGATGTTACTTTAATCCCGGTGGCAGAGCACGGTTGTTGGAATATTATGATATAGTAGATAAAGCGTCCGCTGGTATACTTGGTGTAAAAAGCCAGGAGGTAAGTTATAATGGTATGCCTGAGACTCTTTATTATGAGTATGAGTGGACTAAAGGCGATGTTTTTGACTATTATAATGTATATAATGATAAATCCTATACACATACTCCACAGTTTGAATCTACTATTATATTTTTTAAGAAAAGCCCATTGGTAATGCAATTTGTGAAAGATTGGTATCAGGCCTATCTCGATAATTATAGTCTGGCTACAGATTCGCCTTCACGTGTTTCTAATCTGCCTGGATTTAAAGAAAATCGCCATGATCAAAGTATTTATTCGATCTTAGCAAAGAAGTACGGAATAGCTGAAATATCGACAAACGAAATATTTCAGAGGAACTGGACTCTATTAGATACCTATCCTATACAGGCACGTAGAGATAAATATTATACAAGTAAATATCATTACAAGCATCGTTTTAGACTAAGAAAAATATATAGAAGAATTTGGACCATAAAATATTGGTTCAAAGATCTATTTAATAAATAAGGAACTTTACATGAAAAAAGTGCTTTGTACTTTTGGAAATACATTATTGTCTCCCGGTTTTCCTCGTTTTAGGCAAGAAGCTGAGGCTTTAGGGATATTCGATGAGATACATACATATACAGAGAACGATTTAAGCAAAGATTTTATAAAAAAGTGGGGGCGATATATGTATCCTTATTCTAAAGGATATGGCTATTGGGCTTGGAAGCCTTATCTTATAAAGGAGACTTTGAACAAGATGAAAGATGGGGATGTTCTTTTATATGCAGACTTAGGATGTTTCTTTAATACTAATGGAAAAGAACGTTTGTCGGAATATTATGATATAGTAGAGAATAGTTCTAGTGGGATGCTCGGATTTCGGAGTCACGAGGTTAACTATAATGGTATGGATGAGTGTCTGCGATTTGAATATGAATGGACAAAAGGAGATATATTAGACTATTTCGGAGTGAGGAATGATCCATATTATACTCAGACTACACAATTTGAAGCAACAGTTGTTTTTATAAAAAAGACAAGTACTTCTATAGCTTTTGTAAATGAATGGGTTAAAGTAGTAGATGCCGACTTTGATCTGATAACAGATAAACCTTCCCGTACCTCAAATTTAGAGGGGTTTAAAGAGAATCGTCACGATCAAAGTATTTTTTCTATTTTAGCTAAGAAATATAGAATAGAATCGGTTTCGACAAATGAACTTTTTCCATGCGATTCTAATTATGACTGGTCACTTCTCGATAATTATCCGATATTAGCTCGTAGAGCTGTTTATTATAAAAGTATGCGCCATTATAATCATCGTTTTAAGCTGCGTAAATTATATGGTATCTTATGGAAAATAAAGTATTTTTTTAGATAGCCTTGTAATGTTTAGTTATTTCTTTTCATGATAGTCATTTTCTGTATTCACACGCCAGATAATGCTTTTATCATTGATTTCACCTTTAATGTGCTTTACTGTCTCTATAGCGGTCAGCATTGAATGATCCATATTGTTGTATCTGTGTTGCCCATTACGACCAATACAATATAAGTTTTCGATAGAACTTAAATAGTCAATGACTTTATCTAATTGATGATAACTGCCAAAATAAGAAGGGTATGCTTTCTTTACCTTGATGCGGACTGAGTCTTCCACCTCATTCATGGAAATAATACCAATTTTGTCAAGTTCGCTAATAGCTAAGTCTATGAAATTCTTATCATTCATCTCCCATAGCTCATCTCCCTCGTTACAAAAATACTCAAGACCAATCCATACTTTATTTTTGAAATCTGCTACCATATAAGGAGACCAGTTGTTGAATATCTGTAATCGCCCTATCTTTACATCTGCTTCCTGAATATATATCCATGTGTCAGGAATTATGTTATTCCAAGTTTTTGTCTTTGTTTTGTTTGAAATAAGTAGCTTGTCTACTAAGAGTCCAACTGTAATAAAATCCCGATAAGGAAGCTCTTTCGCAATTTCGCGTACTTCGGTGCTGATATTATCATTAATAGATTCAATAAGGTCCTTTATTGGCATAGACGAGATAAGATAATCGCACGAAACCTCCTCATCTTTTCCTTCTGTGTTAACTACAACAGATACTACTTTCTTATCTTTTATATTTATTTGCTTTACTGGGCTATCCTTGATAACTTTAACGCCTTTATTTTCGACAATATCTGCTACTGTTTCCCATAGCTGTCCGGGACCATATTTTGGATATAAAAATTGTTCTATAAGAGATGTTTCTACTTCTTTCTGGTCAATAGAGGATTTTTTTTGTCTGAACGGTTTAGATATCATGTCTCTGATGATACCTAATAAAGAGAGTCCTTTCACTCTTTGCGAACCCCAATCAGCTCCTAGTTTGGAAGGATGGACACCCCATACTTTTTCGGTATAATTCTCGAAAAACATTCGGTATAAAGGTTTGCCGAAACGATTGATATAAAAGTCTTCAAGAGAGTTCTCTTCGCGTTTGCGAATGCAAGAACCTAGATAACCGAAACCGGCATTGATAGTTCGACCCAATCCCATATTTACAAATGTTTCGGACTGAATAGAAATTGGATAATTGAAGAATTTCTTCAGATAGAAAATACGGGAAACCCTTTTGCGGAGGAGCATTACTATTTCCTCCTTCTCCGGATCGGGACCTCCATTGTTTAACTCCTTTATATTATTGTTTAGTAATATATCATCGATGGATTGCGATCCTTGTATGGGCATGATGTTATTCCACCAAGCCATGATTTCGTCATTCTTAGAAAAGAAACGGTGTCCACCAATGTCAATTCTGTTTCCATTATATCTAACAGTCTGTGAAATTCCTCCAATATTAGATGTTGCTTCATATACACTGATAGAATCAGTAATGCAGTTTTTTGTAAGTTCGTACGCAGCGGTTAATCCGGCAGGGCCAGCTCCAATAATGATTATTTGTTTATTTAAATCCATCGAATGGTATAAAGTTTTGTGAGTTTTTTAGTTCTGTTTCGTTAAATAATCTTCAATAGACAAAGTTTATTAAAAAAACTTTAAGAATCAAATATAGTATTCTAATAAAATTAGTTATAGTTTTTTACCTTTTCGGGAGGGCTATCTCTATTTTCATATACATTAATTAGTCCGTCTCTACAATTGCGGAGCTCATACTTTGGTTTTTTATATATTGTGCTGTCTAATGATTTATCTATCAATATATAATTGTAGTTGTTGATAGAATCAGCACTTATAAAATTTCGATTAGTATAGTGTCTTCTTACACTACTATTATAATTGAGTCTTTCTATCTCGAACAAAAAGTTGGGATTTATATCATCATCTGTCCATAAATAATATGACATTCCATCATCTATTAGCAGATCAGTAAATTCATGATATTCATATAAAAATCTTGAATAGCCCGATACCTTGTCTATAAAATTGAGACCAAAACCTATTTGAATGAGTAAAGCTATAGGAATTATAGTTGAATATTTTATGCGTTCGAGGTATATGCTAAATGTTGCAGTAGTTAGTATTGTCAATATAAACCCCAAATAAATAAACGTTCTTGAAAAGGCAAATACGGCTTGTATATATGTAAGAATGAATGGTAAAATACAAAAAATAAACCATAACAAGACCAATTTAAAGTCTTTCTTTATTCTCACTAAGGCAACAAGTCCAACAAGCATAAAAAATATAAGAACATAGTGTGCATTAATTCCTATATTATCACCATAAACCCACATAATAAGCGTTGGCATCATTTCCACCACCATACTCCGACTGATATTCGGTACAAGAGGATTGGATGTTACCATCTCCATACCGCTTACAATGAATATGGGAATGTATAATATGAGAGTAAGGAAGACAATAATAAGGTTGTATATGATTTGTTTTAATATATTTTTATAATTGTATAAAAGAATATAGAGGTTTATCGATATAAAAGGATAGAGGAAAGACGGAATAGTATAAAACCCTAAGACACTACTGATAACAAAAAAAGCCCAATGTTTAGTTCGATTATTTTCTTTAATAATACAAAATGCAGAGTATAGAGACAAAATGGTAAATAAGACCAAAAGGCTATATCCACGACCTATAAAACTATAGAAAAGCGTTAGGAATAAGACTGAAAAAATACCTGTGACTAGAATTGACAGTTTTTCCGAGAAAACTTTTTTTGCAAATTGGAAGCTGATTAGGATAGATAACACAAATGCAAGGTAAGATGTTATGCGCATCTTTAATAGAATATCTCCCGGTAGAATATTTATGATACTGGCAAGAAAAGAGTATAGTATATGATTATTAGGTATGGGATAACAAATAAGACACTTATAAAATACAGGTTTAATGCATCCGAAATATGCGGATGCTTCATCATACAATACAGGTTGTGTAAAAAGGTAATAACACGATATCCCTAATGGAAGTACTAATATATATTTCAGACCGGAATATCTTAAGTCTCTGTAAGATGCTTTGGTGAAATCTTTAATAGCTACTATCAATTGCTTGAAATAATAATATGCTCTATCGAATTTATAAAGGATAACGCCAAAGAGTATAATAAGAAAAAGAATTTCAAGTAATAGAAAAATATAACTTTTAAATAATGGTGGGTGTAATTCTCTTACAATACTTTCTACTGTTTTAAATAATGATGTGTTGCCAATAATGTTTCTTAAGCAATCTATAGTTCCGTTATATCCCGATAAGATAAAGAAAGCAAATAATAAAGACAGAAATATGACTATAAGTGTATTAAAAACTTTAAGAGTCTTCTTCATACTGAAGTTTAATGTTTTGTTAAAGTTGATTGCAAATATATGGATATTCTGGTTAATAATCTATATATCTGTTGCTTTATAGATAAATATATCATTCTGCCTGATATTTACGCTTGTTACAAAGTAATATATGTATTAAAAGGCAAGCGAAAACAAATAAGCAGCCAACTCCTACAACTCCGTTCCACCCGTAATGTTGCCATGCTATTCCTCCGATGAAAGTTCCAGCCGATCCTCCTATGAAATAAGATACCATATATACGGTATTAAGCCTATTTGAGGCTTCGGGATGCGATGAGAATACAATAGTCTGATTTGTAACATGCATACCCTGTAAACCCATATCCAGAAATATAATGCCTGCGATTAGTCCGATATAGGTATTTCCACCGAAGCCGAATATACACCATGAAAGAATCATAAGTAGGCATGCTATAAATATTACCATATTTTTATTGATCCTGCCTGAAACATATCCTACAAGAGATGCCGCCAAGGCTCCTGCTATTCCTACCAAACCAAGAGAGCCCGCTACATCACTTCCCTGAAAGAAAGGTGCCTGTTCCAAGCGGAAGGTCAATGTAGTCCAAAATATGGAAAACGAACCAAATCCCAAAGCTCCTCTTAACGATGCTAGTCGAAGGCTTGGTATTTCCTTTGTATAACGAAATATAGACCGCATCAATTGGCTGTAAGTACCCTTGAAGGTGGGTTGCATATTCGGTAATAAACACGCAATGAGAACGGCTAAGATTAACATCATTGCAGCAGCAATATAGAATACTTCGCGCCAACCAAGGTACTCGCCTAGTAAACCGCTAAAGACACGTGATGCTAATATTCCTATTAAAAGACCGCTCATTACTATGCCTACATTTTTCCCTTTTTCTTCAGGCTTAGACAGTTGAGCTGCGATAGGTACAAATATTTGAGGTACAACAGATGTTAATCCGATAAAGAAACTAGCCGTAACCATTACGGTTAGCGACTGGCTGCATGCAAAGATAAGAAGTGATAGAATGATGAATATAAAATCGATTAATATTATTTTCTTTCGCTTAAACATGTCACCCAACGGAATTATCAATAATAGTCCGACGGCATAGCCTATTTGTGTAAACATGGCTATTCTACTAGTCTCAGCTTCCGATTCTTCGAGTTCTTTGGCTATCATGCCTAGAAGAGGCTGATTGTAATAGTTGTTGGCAACAACAAGCCCTGCTCCGATTGCCATCAACCAGAGTGTGCTTTTGGTGAGATATTGTTCGTTTTCTTCTTTAGCGAGTAGCATTCAATTTTTCTTATTCTGTATATGGTGAGTTGAGTATCCAGTTTTTTACCATTTCTTCATCGAATATTTTACCTATGACTCTATATTTTGAATCATTCAATGGGTTATGGCCTATTAGAGGTTCAGACATTACACCGATTTTCGGCTTATAATAGTTGGCATGTACAAAAGTCATTTTTCCATTCTTATTATAAATATAGCCAACATGACAATCAAGTCCGACTATATATAAGCCTTCTCCATTTGTTTCTATATGATCTACGATTTCTTTGATAGGCCTTTTGTAGAAACGTTTAATGTCAGTAGATACTTTCTTTATCAAATACTCAGAGGCTTGTTGTGCCCATTTTATGCGGGGAATATTAAATCCCATATCCCTTAGAGTAGTTGTAATAAAATAGCCACATGCAATACTCCCTTCTTTGGGTGTTTGGCTATGCCCATGAAATGTCCATGGTGTATTGTACCATGATGTGAAAAAATCATTCGAAATGGTTAATAGATAATCTTGAGCATCGAGTAGGATACTATCCTGTGCTGTTTTATCACCCACCTTGGCCTCATACTCTTTCCGGAAAAATTCCCTTTTTGTAACTGCTTCTTTTTTTAGTTCAGAATATGGCTTTATGCTTTCCACTCTTTCTTTCCATAGGGACACTGCTTGTTCTTCCCTGGTTTTTGAAGAACAGGATAATGTAATGAAGAGAAGTAATAAGATGTGTAGCTTCATCCTTTTATTTATTCCATTTTAACTAAAAGGTGACAAAGTTGTACAACTTTCAGAAGTTTTTTATATGCAATTTTTATTCCGTCCTATAAGCCCTGACTTTACTCTATAGATAAAATCAAGGGAAAACGTTAATCAATAAAACGTTTTGTCAGATCTCCAAAATGGTCGATACGTCTGTCACGGAAGAATGGCCACATACGGCGTACAGTTTCCGAACGTTTTATATCTATTTCGATTACCTGTATCTCTTCTTTATCGTTTGCTCCTTGCCATAGGATTTCCCCTTGTGGGCCAGCGACAAAACTATTTCCCCAGAATGAAATACCATTAGTTTGCCCCGATGGATCAGGCTCGTATCCCGTACGGTTTACCGAAACAACATGTAACCCGTTAGCTACAGCATGCCCACGTTGAGATATTACCCATGCACCAAGCTGACGTGATTTTTCATCGTCGGTGTCGGTCGATTCCCAGCCAATAGCGGTAGGGTAGATAAGTAAATCGGCTCCGGCCATTGCCATAAGGCGTGCAGCTTCGGGATACCATTGATCCCAACATACCAAGACCCCTAGTTTACCTAAGGAAGTTTCGATGGGTTTAAAGCCTAGATCACCCGGCGTGAAATAGAATTTTTCGTAGTATGCAGGATCATCAGGGATGTGCATTTTGCGGTATTTCCCGGCTATAGTTCCATCTTTTTCTATTACTACGGCTGTATTGTGATACAGCCCCGGAGCCCGTCGTTCAAATAGCGAAAGTACTATTACTACTCCTAGTTCTTTGGCTAATGTACCGAATTCGTCAGTCGATGGTCCGGGTATTGTTTCTGCTAAATCGAAGATATCGGGGTTTTCTATCTGACAAAAATAAAGCGAATTGTGAAGCTCTTGCATCACAACCAATTGTGCACCTTGCTTTACGACTTCCCGTATTTTGTTTTTTAATCCTTGTTTATTTTTTTCTATATCAGGGGAATTAGCCTGTTGTATCAATCCTATTTTCATAAATCTTCGTTTAATCAGGTAATTTAATGGTGTCTGGCGACATTTCTATATGTTTCTCAAACTCTTCGATTCTGAGTTTTATGTCATCAAGAAATTCCTGCGTACATCCTGCCTCTTTGGCATCTGTATAATATCGTTTTAGTAACGGTAAAAATAATATATCATTTCCCGAAAATACCATTGCAGGAACATCATTCTTAAGACATCTCAGTAAAAGCGCTTTCTGATCTTTCATAAATATTTATATAAAATCTTGAGGGTATTGCATTGTTATACAGTGTAACGACCCATGTTGGCGAATAAGCGGAGAACAATCTATACCTACAATCTCCCTGCTTGGAAAAGCTTTTTGCAATTGTTCACGGGCTTTCTCATCTCTTTCTTTCTCATTGTAAAATGGTAATAACACAGCATCGTTAATGATTAAGAAATTAGCATATGTTGCAGGCAATCTCTGATTGTCTTCATCATATACAGCTTTAGCCATTGGTAATGTAATCAAATTATAGGGTTGACCTTCATAATCGACGAACGTTTTCAGTTGTTCTTCCATTTTGGAAAGGGCATCGTAATGTTCATCTTCTTTGTTTTCGCATTTTACATAAGCTATTGTATGTTCATCACAAAAGCGGGCAAGAGTATCGATATGGCTATCTGTATCATCTCCTGCAAAATACCCATGGTCGAGCCATAATATTCTGTCCAGTCCAAATGAATCTCTTAAATATCCTTCTATTTCTTCTTTTGTGAGGAATGAATTCCTGTTAGGTGAAAGAAGGCATTCGGAGGTAGTCAGTAAAGTACCTTTTCCATCCGATTCTATAGCTCCGCCTTCAAGTACAAAATCTTTTTTGTTTACTAACTCTACATCATACTTAAAGACGTTTTTTGAAAATAAACCTCTGGTTATCTGATTGTCGTAGTTTGATGCAAACTTCATACCCCATCCGTTGAAGGTGAAATCATAGATATATTTCTTAGCTCCTTTGATAACTGATATACCACTGTGATCTCGGGCCCAAGTATCATTGGTAGGTAATTCGACCAGAGTAAGGTTTTCGAATAGATCTTTATGATTTCTCAGTTCATATTTTACAGTTGCGGCACTATAACAAACTATTATGAGCCGTTGTCTTTTCAATATTTCTGTTGCGATGTTTACATAACATGCAGTTACCTCTTCAAGCATGTACTCCCAGTCTGTTTCATGATGAGGCCATGTGAGCTGTATAGCGCTTTGTGGGTGCCATTCGGAGGGTAAAAGTATAGAGTGAGCCATTTGTTTAATAGAATCTAAATATATTTCTTAAGCAAAAGTACAAAATAATTATTTCAAAATACCGCCAGTCACCATCCTTCCTGAATAGATAGTTTGGCGTCGTGCAGAGAAAAACATTTCAGGATTGGAGTAAGTGCAGAGATTGGCACACTCTATATTATCGAAGGGGATTCCAGCCTCATGTATTATTAATTTATTTGTAAGCTCCAGATTGAAATGCATCTTTCCCGTTTTTTTATTTCTGTATCCTATTTCTTCTATTATAAACCCTTTTTCCTGAAATATATCCACAACTTCTTCCCCTACTTCAAAACGTTCTTGAGATATACATGGTCCTATTCCGGCAATCATATCATCAGTATTACAATCAAATAAGTCTACCATTTTCTTTATCGTTTTTGCAGCAATCTTAGCAACAGTACCTTTCCATCCCGCATGGATTGCAGCCAATACATTTTTCTTCAGATCATAAATCAATATAGGTACGCAATCGGCAGTAGTTATTCCAATGCATATACCTTTTTGGTCGGTAATCAGAGCATCAATGCCATTTAAAGAATTGGCTTTCTCTCTATCGCTTTTTTCTAAAAACAGTTTGTCTATAACTAATATTTTATCTTCATGTGTTTGATAGGGCATGTACAGATTTCCTACAGAAATGCCCATTACATTTGCAATACGTTCTTTGTTTTCGTTTACACAATCAGTATTGTCTCCCGAATAGAGTCCGAGATTTAAGGATGTATATGCATCCGAACTGGCACCTCCTTCTATGGTAGAAGTGAAATGGAATAAGTTCTTATCAGGGAAAGATTCGAACTGTAATATTTTGATGTTGTTTTTATCTGTTGATTTCATTATTTGATAATTACATTCAGTGTAAAATAATATTTAAGAATATTCAAGTTGTTAAGCTTGAGGTAGTAATATGTATTAATTAAAATAACTTATTATGAGAAAAACTTTGCTATTATTACTCATCAGTGTTTTTGCATTATGTGCTAATGCGCAGACGGTGGATTATGAGAATTATTACAAAGGAATAGAATCTTATGGAGATTTGTACCTATCATCTGATCAAATTTCAAAAATAAAAGAATTACAGAGATCGGTCGGCCCTAAATTTGCCGCTATAGGTAAGGATCGTTCTCTATCCGGCTACGAGAAGGGCCAAAGAAAACGGGAATTAGCATTGAAGCATAGAGCGCAGATTCGTTCGATATTGAATGCCAATCAGATAAATACATTGGAAAAGAAATATGGGACGATACATGAGGGTGACCGTATCAAAGACGTAATTTCCGATAGTTACGATGATAAATTAGATGCTTTGGAGAAAAAGTTTGAAGCAGAAGAAGATGCTATTGACGATAATCCCTATTTGAGTAAAGCTGAGAAGAAAGCCCGCATTAAGACTTTAAAATATAATTATAAGAAGGAAAAAGAAAATTTGAAGAATCAGAAGAAAGCGACCAAGAACGGTTTGTTTAGATAATAACCGTTTGAAAAAATGTGCCCCTGATGGATACTTTCATCAGGGGCCTACTTTTTTATTGATTACTTTGTTTCGTCTTCGAGGTCATCTTCGTAAAAGAATCCGTCTACTTCCTCCTCGTCATCCCATTCTTCCTCTTGATAGTCGTCTTCAGGAATGTCTTCTTCATCCTCTTCGAATTCTACAGTTTTTATATCCAGATTTCGATGAGTAATATTAAATGACTTTTTATATTCTCCATCAGCATTCATTTCACGCCATAACAAATCTTTCAATGCAGCTATATTATATCCTGTAATGGATGAAATGAAAATATGGGGTATTTCCGGCAGATCTTCTGCAAGAGCTTCCATCAATTCTTCATCGAGCATATCCGATTTAGAGATAGCCAACACACGCCGTTTATCCAATAACTCAGGGTTGAACTGGGCTAACTCGTTTAATAGGATCCTGTATTCCTGATGAATATCGTCTGCATCGGCAGCTATGAGGAATAGTAGAAGTGAATTTCTTTCGATGTGGCGAAGGAAACGTAATCCTAAGCCTTTACCCTCGCTAGCCCCCTCTATAATTCCCGGTATATCAGCCATAACGAACGATTTGTAATCGCGATAACTAACAATCCCTATTTTAGGTTCAAGAGTAGTGAAAGGATAGTTAGCTATCTTCGGTTTAGCTGCAGTCATAACAGAGAGTAATGTCGATTTTCCTGCATTTGGAAAACCAACAAGGCCAACATCTGCCAATACCTTTAATTCGAGTATCACCCTTCGTTCCTCGTAAGGTTCACCGGGTTGGGCATAACGTGGAGCCTGATTTGTAGAGGTTTTGAAATGGTTGTTTCCTCTACCTCCTTTACCCCCTTTCAGCATGATTACTTCTTGTCCGTCTTCAGTTACGTCACATAGATATTCTCCGGTTTCAGCATCATAGGCTACCGTTCCGCATGGTACTTCGATAATTTTTGTTTCACCTTTTTTACCGGAACTTAATCTGCCTGAGCCACTTTCCCCGTGTCCGGCCAATATATGGCGCTGAAATTTAAGGTGGAGTAATGTCCATAGGTTACGATTGGCACGAAGAATAACGTGCCCGCCGTCTCCGCCATCCCCACCATCGGGGCCTCCTTTTGGAATATATTTTTCACGGCGGAAATGGGTAGATCCTCTACCTCCTTTACCCGAACGGCAATATATTTTGACGTAATCTATAAAATTTGAATCTGACATATTTATCTCTTTTTTAAGGTCGTATAGACCTATTTATTATCCACTTTACTATAACGTTTATAATGTGGATATAGTTACTTTGTGTGTGTTTAGTAACTTTTTATTTAGACAACAAAGGAAGTTATAATCCCATTCGCGGTTTATAACTTCCCCGATATATAAATATTGTATTATTTAACCTTGTTTACAGCTTCAGCTATACGTTCGAATATTTCGTCTACTGTGCCTACGCCTTTTATAGAAGCTAGCTTACCTGTCGTTTTATAATGCTCTTTTAGTGGAGATGTCTGACTCTTGTAAACATCAAGACGTGATTTGATAGTCTCAAGATTGTCATCCGAACGGCCGGATTGTTGTCCGCGTTTGATTAAACGGTCTATCAATTCGGGTTCATCGACTTCAAGACTAACAACGATAGACACATCCTGACCTCTTTCTTTTAGCATTTTTTCCAAAGCTTCTCCTTGGGGGATTGTACGTGGAAAACCATCGAAAATAACTCCGGCAGCATCCTTCTTACTGTCTAATACATTTGCCAGCATTCCTATTACCACATCATCGGGAACCAATTGGCCTTTTGAGATGTAACCTTCAGCAAGTTTACCTAATTCGGTACCATTTTTCATTTCAGCACGTAGAACATCGCCAGTGGAAATGTGCGCCAGATTATATTTCTTAATTAAATTCTCGCTTTGAGTTCCTTTCCCTGATCCGGGTGCTCCAAAAATAATAATATTCAGCATGTCAATAGTTTTACTAATTACGAATTACTCCTATAGAGTTGATCCGCTTTTATATTATGAGTTTTTTATTTTATAAATTTCCGGATAGTTTCGGCCATATCCGTCATAATCAAGGCCATATCCAACAATGAAATCGCTCGGTATTTCTAACGCGACATAATCTAGTCGTATATCATGTTTCAATGCATCCGGTTTCAATAACAATGTTGTTACTAATATTTGTTCTGGTTGGTCACAAACCAACTGTTCTAACATCAATGACATTGTGTAGCCTGTGTCTACAATGTCTTCAACAATGACAACAGTACGCCCTTTTATATCTTCTTCAAGACCGTAAATTTCTTTTATCTTGCCTGTGGATGTAGTTCCTTTATAGGACGACATTTTCACAAATGACACTTCGCAAGGGATGGTAATGCGTTTCATCAATTCTGAAGCATACATGAAAGATCCGTTGAGTACACAAATAAACAAAGGGTCTTTACCTTCCAGGTCTTTACTTAGCTTTTTAGCTGTTTCATCAAT
>NZ_JAEPKU010000276.1 GCF_016652235.1 Dysgonomonas sp. Marseille-P4677 | reverse complement strand
ATATACATATTATTAATCATTTTTATCACCTCGTTCTCTTTTTTGTCATGCGATGATGATATAGATGATTCTAAGCCGGCAACAGGAGGAAATTTGCAAAAAAATGATGCGGAAGAAATTGCCGAAAAATTATGGAGTACAACTCCAAGCGATTTAAGTGATACTCGTCAGGCTGCATTCAAGCGTATTCAGGAGTATGCCGATACATGTACAGCCAATTATTTTAAAAATTATCTGGGAAGTCTTGAACAAACATGCGAAATGATGGAAAAGTACGACCCAATGCTCAATTTCTACCGTCTCTCTTTCGATAAGGTACTAAATGAAGTGCAAACAACAACGGTTGAGAAAGGTACGTCGGTTATTTGGTTACTCTACAATATGGGTTATATCGTAAAAACTCCTTCAGGATGTTTCGGTATCGATATTTCTCATCGTTATGCCGAAAGATTTGCGCCTTATCTCGATTTTTTATGTGTCACACATAATCATTCAGATCATTACGATGATAATCTTATTCAAGCGATGCTGGAATCGAATAAGCCGGTATTGTCGAATTATCTGAAACCGAGCGAAAACTATAAATTTACATCGAAAACCCCAACTGCATATACAATAGGAAGCTTCAAGGTGACGACAAATATAACAGATCACAATACATCTTTGACAAATTTTGTGACAACTTATCAAATAAATTGTGGTCAGGATGGCGGAAATCTTGTTTTGATGCACGTTGGAGATTCTAATTATAAAGCTTCTCAATACGCAATTGCCGAGCATGTCAATGTATTTATTCCTCGATATGCTCCCAATGCTTTATCTGAAAATAATGTTTTGGGGTCAGTCGTTACTCCCGACTATGTGCTTTTATCACATATTATGGAATTGGCTCATGCAGGGGTAGAAGAATCACGTTGGACTATAGAGCTAGGTTTAGAACGGGCAAGTCAATTAAATTGTGCAAACTCGTTAGTGCCGTTTTGGGGCGAAAAATTTATCTGGAAAAATAATACTTTCAATTAAATTTACTATATGAAAAGAAACAGTTATATCCTTATTCTCTTA
>NZ_JAEPKU010000275.1 GCF_016652235.1 Dysgonomonas sp. Marseille-P4677 | reverse complement strand
GCCGGATGGAACGACTATGATGATTGACGCCGGTGAAAATAATGCTAAGGCGAAGCGTCATGTAGCACTTAAACCAAATGATTCAAAATCACCGGGAGAATGGATCGTAGATTATATTAACAGCATGGCTAACAATAAGAATCAAGGTCTTGATTATATGCTCTTAACTCATTTTCATAACGATCATATAGGAGGAGTTCTAAAAACGTTAAATGTATCTGGGAAATTCTATAATACAGGAGCTATAACTGTAGCCGAGAATATACGTGTTGGCAAATTAGTTGATCGAGGTTTTCCTGATTATAATTATTTGGTAGATCATAAAGACAAGACTATAAAGAACTATTTAGATTTTCTACGTTATACACAAAGGCCGATAAAGGTGGAGCAATTTCGGCCCGGAGTGGATGGCCAGTTTACCTTATTGTATGACACAATAAGTTATAAAGATAAGTTCAAGGTTCAGAATATATATTCTAATGGACGAATGTGGACGGGGAATGATACTATTACTCGCTATCTTTTTCCTTTGTTCGACTCAATAATGGATTATGATATTCCACAAGAAAACTCATTATCTTGTGTCCTGAAAATTACATATGGCAAATTCTCCTACTACTCGGGGGGAGATGTCACTGGATATCCAAAGCCTGGTAGAAGTCAGTTTCATGATGTTGAGACACAGATAGCCTCGATTATAGGTAAGACAGAAGTGTGTTGTGTAAATCATCATGGATATAATAATGCAACAAATGAAGCATTTATCTCATCACTCCAACCTCAAACTTATGTTATTCAGGCGAGTGATGCGTTGCATCCTAATCATTCTACATTAGACCGTATGTTATCGAAATATTTGAATCCTTCCTCAATAAATATTTTTGCTACTAATTTACATCCTGCAGCTAAAACTGTTATTGGCGATTTGACAAAAAAAATGAAAAGTACACAAGGTCATATTGTTATAAGGGTATTTGACGATGGCGATAAATACACTGTATATATTTTAGAAGATGAAAATACTAAACGGAAAATAAAAGGAATATTCGGACCTTTTACTTTCAATTAAATTTACTATATGAAAAGAAACAGTTATATCCTTATTCTCTTA
>NZ_JAEPKU010000274.1 GCF_016652235.1 Dysgonomonas sp. Marseille-P4677 | reverse complement strand
GAATCTGGATATATATATGGAGTCAACGTCTCCGATCCCACGTGACAAGATAGATTTAAAAGTGTCTATTGATAATGAAATTATTTTTGATGATACCCTAAAAAGGAATCCATTTTCTTACCCTACACATATTGAATATCCTATGCGTATTGGCTTTCATAATATTTCATTAAGTTCTGAGAAAGCTAATATACAAATCAAAAAAGACGCCTTCATTTTTTTTAATCACCATTTGGCAATATATTATTTTGGTTATGATACAATAAGTTTCGAACCTATCGTCCACATAATAAAAGGGACCGGAGGGTTTGGTTATGAATAAGAAAACGACAAAATTAAAGGAGTAAAATCTTTTATTAATAAATAAGAAACCCCGCCAGTATTAACTGTGCGGGGTTTGTTTTATCCTTTTATATTACAATCTGGTAATATTATTAGAAAAGAAATCTCTAACCCTGTAACTACTTCAAATCCTCTAATAATAAAAGTCTCTTTATTTTTGCAGCATCTGGAAGTCTTTTCGCATCTATATTATATATACTAATCTAAAATAGTAATAGAATGAGAAAGGTGTTATTTGTTTTCTGCATTTTAGGTCTCTTATTATCTTGCTCTTCTGATGATAGTAAAATAAATTCAAGCTTAATTGGCACTTGGAGAATATCTGAGATTAATAATGATCCCGGATATGGAAGTGGCGTATTCCGTAAGATTAAGAGTGATAAAACTCTTGTGTTCAAACATGACAATGAGATTACATCGAATGGTTCTCTCTGTGAAAATACAACTGTTTCGGATTCTCCTAGCTCAGGAACCTTTGAGATTAATGAGAATTCTACTACATCAGGAACTATTAGACCATCTGGATGTAACCCAGGTTTATCCAATCCTATGTTGAGTATTCATTTTGAGATAAAGGAATCAATACTATTTGTATACTACCCTTGTATTGAGGGTTGTGCAGCAAAGTATGTTAAGCAATAGTAAATTAATATGACATCTTAATTAAAAAAAACAAAGCCTGCTATTATATCTTGATAGCAGGCTTTTCTTATTCTATGTCTTTTTATGATAAATACTGTTTCACTTGCTTCTGTACATTTTCGGGAGTAAACCCGAGTTTTTCATCCAAGACTTTAT
>NZ_JAEPKU010000273.1 GCF_016652235.1 Dysgonomonas sp. Marseille-P4677 | reverse complement strand
ATTAGGAGATAGTATTAAAATAATTGGAGAAGTTAAGTTTAATTTTCCTAAGTTAAGAAAAAGAATGGAAGATATTAGTGACGGGAGAAGCCAATCATACAAACAGTATTCAAATCTATTTAATGATATATTATTAGGAACTTCTGAATGCAATATAGATTCTATCATTGAAGATTTAAAGAAAGTATTTGAAGCAATTATTGAATCTAATACATACAAGATTAAAGATAGTATTGAATCTAAATCTGCAATAAAAACTTTTCTTTATGATTATTTCTTTGACAATTGGGATGTTGAGTATGATGGTGATTTTTTAGGGAAAATGTCAGCAGGAAAAGCAAGTTTTGTTATCCTTATGTTGATTATTGGTTTAAGTGAATCAAAAGCACCTATATTAATAGATCAGCCAGAAGACAACCTTGATAATAGATCAATATCTAAAGGATTAGTAGAGTATTTAAAGCAAAAAAAGGAAGAAAGACAAATTATTCTTGTTACTCATAATCCTAATATTGTAGTAAATGCAGATGCCGAGAATGTTATTGTCGCTAATCAACAAGGACAAAATGATAGAGATAGCTCAAGTCCATATCAATTTGACTATATTAACGGCGCATTAGAAAATACATTTAGGAATCCAGATGAAACGGATTTGTTAAAAAGCATGGGTATTCGTGAACATATTGCTGATGTTGTCGAAGGAGGAGAAGAAGCATTTATGAAAAGAGAGCGTAAATATAATTTTAAAAGATAATAACATGAGTGAATATACTAATTTCCCAAAAGATTTTATAGAAAGAACAAAAGAGAATCTCAAAAATTTTGTTGGAGATCATGATGTTACAAACCTAATTAATAGTTGTTTAGGACTTATAATTATACCTAATCAATTATTAGTAAACAATTTGCCCAATTATGAATTTACAAATAATGATAGAAGTTATGGTATTGATAAACAAAATATACTTGACAATATAGAGAATAAATATTCTCTAAAAAAATAGTTCATGGCATCCGTAATGGGTTAGCTCATGGACATATTGAACAAAAAACAGAAAATGGGAAAATAACTGGAATTAAAATATCCAATATTCATAACGGAAAAACAAAACTTACCATAAAATTTACTATAGAAGAATTTAAAAATTTTGCTTTCAAAGTTAGCGATGATTTTTATAAATAAAAAGGA
>NZ_JAEPKU010000272.1 GCF_016652235.1 Dysgonomonas sp. Marseille-P4677 | reverse complement strand
ATATTATATATAAATAATGATTAAAAATATGTAAAATATAACGATATAATAATGGAAAAAATCGCAGAAGGATTCCGAAACGAAAAAGCAATCGTTACTCCTTATAATATTCGTTCTTATCAGTCAAAAAATATTATTACAAAAAATTTATATATTACACATATAGGATATTATCCGAAGGCAAAGTTTCATTTCAGGGAGCGTCCTGAAGGAACACCGGAGAATATACTTATATATTGTGAGGAAGGTAATGGATACATTACTTGCTATGAAGAAAAGTATTCCATTTCTCGTAATCAAGTATTTATTATACCTGCTAATACGCCGCACTCATACGGATCAAGCTATCAAAACCCATGGAGTATATACTGGTTTCACTTTTGTGGCGAATTTGTTTCTATGTTTTCTTCCATTATAAATAAAGTGATAAATCTGGAAGAATCTGACAGGAGTCGTTTTAACGATAGGATACAGCTTTTTGATGAAATGTATCAAAATTTGGAAATGGGATATAATTTCGAGAATCTGGAATATGTCAGCTTTTGTCTGATGCATTATTTGGCCTCATTAAAATATATGAATCAGTTCAGGGAAATAAAAAAAATAAAAGAAACAGATGTTATACAAAAAAGTATTCAATATATGAAAGATCATCTGGAAACTAAAATGACCTTAGACGATATAGCTAATCATATGGGGTATTCTATTTCTCATTTTGGAGCGATTTTTCTTCAAAGAACATCATACTCCCCACTAGAATATTATAATCAATTAAAAATACAAAGAGCTTGCTCCTATTTACAATTTTCAGACCTCAAACTGAAAGAGATTGCATTCAGATTGAACTTTTACGATCCTTTCCACTTTTCGAAAGCATTTAAAAAAGAAATGGAAATAACACCTAAGGAATACAGGAAAAGATATAAATAGTATTGGTGTATATACTTATGGGAGAAAATAGCCTCTCAATATTATTTTAAATATTCTTTATTAAGAAGATGCCTAATAAGCATATATCAAGACTGTTATATTTAGTATTATATTGCTAGGCTGAAAAATATAATTACAGTTTCATGATTTTTTCTATCTTTTTATAACCTTGTCACTGTTTATCTATTTTTGAAGTCGCCCCAGGCACAACTTACACAGCCATCCATAAAGATATATATATCAATATATTATATCTATT
>NZ_JAEPKU010000271.1 GCF_016652235.1 Dysgonomonas sp. Marseille-P4677 | reverse complement strand
ATAACAATCATATAAATGTTATTGTTTATTCTTAAATAACTAAATAGTTAAAAAATACAATTAATGCATATCATTACCAATATTAGCCTATTTTTGTCTTGTTGATTCAATATTTAACCATAGGCTGAGTTTTTGTATTATAATTGTTTTTGTATAAAAAGAGATAACAATATGGAATTTAAGGATAGATTAAAGTACTTATTAGAAAAAGATGGAGTTACGGCCTATCGTATATGGAAAGACACCAATATTACTAAAGGAACAATAGCTAACTACACAGAAGGGAAGACAAACCCTAATAAATCGAATATAGCTATGCTGGCATCATATTTCAGAGTGAGTGAAGAATGGCTTGCGACAGGCAGAGGGGATATGATTCGTAATGAGAGAGTCAGAGGTGCGGAACCGTATCTGGTGACTAAGTCCGGAGTAAAATACTACGAAATGGCAGATGGCAAATATAGGATGCGTGTTCCTTTTATTCCGGTGAAGGCTTATGCTAAATATATTGATGAATGTAGGGATGCCGAATTTGTTGGAGGAGAGTTTGAAGAGTTTGATTTTATAGTAGACAAGATTGGTCTTGGACGGTATTTTGCTTTCGAAATAAAAGGTGATAGCATGGATAATGACACCAAACGTAGTTTGAGCAACGGTGATATTGTCTTGGCAAGAGAATTGAAGAAAGAGCATTGGCGTAATAAATTACATACCGACGATTTTCCTAATTGGGTTATAGTATTAGATAATACAATTCTTTGCAAACAGATAATTGATCAGAATTTAGAAAAAGGCACAATTCTTTGCCATTCATTAAACTTATCTCCTGAATATACCGATTTTGAACTTAAATTGAATGATGTTTGCCAATTGTGTAATATAGTGCAACGTGTTTCCAGTGTTTTTAAGTAGCGTTTTGTAAGTACGTATCCTTCACGATAAGGTGATATTTTTTTATAAAGAAATACTTTTTGTGAACGCTTTAAGTTCGGGAAAAAATAGTTCATAACTTCTTCCAATTTCTGTATAATTCTTCTCAAAATCTTTAAAAACAGTTGTATTATCCGAAAGATAAGTTGCTCGATTTTGTAATCGGTCAAAACTTCGTTCTATCATCCACTTAAATTGATAATTGAAAAACCAGTTTTCACTCCTCATATACATAAACATACTGCAAAACTGCGATGGCAGTATATCTCCATAT
>NZ_JAEPKU010000270.1 GCF_016652235.1 Dysgonomonas sp. Marseille-P4677 | reverse complement strand
CATAATATCTCTCTAAAATAGTTGAATTTGAGATTCTTGAATAAGTAAACTTATTTATGTGATGTCTTTGAGTGAATTTGCTATTCTTATTGAGTAAATTGAATAAATATGTTTGAACGTCCTTATTTGAAGTCTGTTAAAACAAGAATCGAAGAGCTTTGAAAGTTCATTCAAGTTATCTTGAGGTTTCGTCCAGGAACCTTAAACAATTGGAAAGTATTTACAAATTTTCAGAAGAATGATTATGTTGATAGGATATGTACTGGTACATATAATAATCAAAGAATTGAAGATCGTACAGCAGGTATGGTTCAAGCTAAATTTAAGTTTTTAGTCCCTGGACTTGGTAGTGTTGGGTCAAATCTTATATATTTCTTAAATGCAATGAACTATCCAGATTACAAGTTGATTGATGATGATATTTTGAAAATACATAATATTGGGAGGCATTTATTAGGAATAGATCACCTTCATACTCCTAAAACAGAAGGTCTAAAACCCCACATCAAAAATATTCACCCTGATCAAAATGTTGAAATCAAGACAACCAAAATTGAGACTGTTTTGTTGCATAATCTTAAATTTGTAAATGATAATGATTATGCATTCATAGCTATAGGGAATCAAAATGTTGAGAATTTTTTACTAAAACTTATTAATATAGGAGAAGTTACTATTCCTGTATTTATTCTAAGGGTTGATCTATATTTACTTGGTGGTCACTGTATTTATATTAATCCCCAAAATAAAATAACAGAAAATTCAATTTTTGAAAACTATCTTTGTCTATACAATGTAATAAGTTCTGAAGAATATAGAAAAAATAATCCTTTATTAATCAAAAATGAGGCTGGTTGCCAAACATCTTATTCTCTTTATTCTGAAAATGATCTAGTCCTATTTCTGTCTGGTATATATAAGGAAATAAATAAAACTATAAAAGGAAGTCAAGAAGGAACACTCGCCATTAGGTGGATTGGAAACACAAATATTGCAGATGAACTAAAAATATCATTGAACACAAATGTAGATAAGTCATATAATTATCAAGCAATTAAGCTATGAGTCAAATGATTGAAAGAGGGAAATATAAAATATATTTATCAGAAGCTACAATGTCTCTAGTTAATATGTATATGTAAGACAAGATACATAACAGGAGTTTAGCTTCTCATCTGCCAATATCTCTCTAACTGACTCTATTGAAAATA
>NZ_JAEPKU010000269.1 GCF_016652235.1 Dysgonomonas sp. Marseille-P4677 | reverse complement strand
ATTGCAGTAATCTGCAACCCAAGAGTTATGTGCTGAGAATTACTGAAAATGAGTTAATTGTGAATTTAATAGTTGTGAAAAAATGAAAAAAGTATTGCCACTGTTTTTTATCTTTAGCTGCATTTTGAATGCACAAAATGATATATCTCAAATAATAAAGACACCCATAGCTCCCAATATTGCATCTATTGGAGAATATGGTTATTATCCAATAGGATATTATACAGGTACTCCAGTAATAGAATTTCCTTTTTATGATATTAATCTTGATGGGAAAATAATAACGATCAAATTAAAATATAATGCTTCAGGCATTCGTGTTGAGCAGGAATCTAGTAATGTTGGATTAGGATGGGTGATGGAAACCGGAGGACATATAACCAAAGAAGTAAGAGGGTTTAATGATTTTATAAACTTAGATTATAGAGGTTTGTATCCAAATATTTTTACAGGATATTATTATAATTACAATCGATATGAATCATTTGTAAATCAATATAGTTTCGATCAAAAGACTGGATTTATCGATAAAAAAGAACAACCTAATTCGGAAAATGAGAAACTTCTGTTTGAATCTGATTTGGAGCCAGATTTGTATCATTTTAATTTTTGCGGTATCAATGGTACTTGTTATTTTCAACCTAGAGAAAATGCTTCTTTAGAAAAAACTATTATAAAACCTATAATAGAGTCTTCAAATGTTTATATAGATTTATCTTATGATATTGATAAACACATATGGATTATTTTCGATCAAGAAGGATACAAGTATTTATTTGAAGAAAAAGAATATACTGAAACATATACAGAATCTACTCCATACAAAAACTCTCATTTTTTAGAAAAGAAGAATATATCGAAAAAGAAAGTATCTCCATATACTGAAACCAGCTGGCAGTTGAGTTCGATTGAATCTCCTAAAGGTAAAAAAATTACATTTGAATATGAGTTTGAGTTTGTAAGTAGTCCGGTAAATTATACTTTTAATAATAGCTATCCAATTCCAATAGAAGGTTTAGGAGGAGTATCCATCGTCTGCGGCAATGAGTCCTACCACTGTTATTCTTATTATGTTATTAAACAGTCTATTATAAAAAAAATTTCTTTTACTGAAGGTTCAGTATCATTTCATTCTTCTTCCAGGAAAGACATGGATTGTTTTGTGTCAAGAGATAGTGAACATTTGGTCTCCCAACAAGTAATTAAAGACTATCCTCCTCAAAAATTGAACAAAGTTATCATAAAAGATAATTTCAATAATACAATCAAAGATATTTCTCTTTTGTATCGATATATGGGAGATACGTTAGACTATACAAAATG
>NZ_JAEPKU010000268.1 GCF_016652235.1 Dysgonomonas sp. Marseille-P4677 | reverse complement strand
ACATAGAATATATATTACTACGTGTTATTTTGACATTAACAAATAATACTAAAAAACAACCATTCTTGTTTTAACAATATTTAATACCATTATTTCATTTAGCAATAAAGATTGACTAAATCTGTAAATAAAAAACATTTTTACATAAATATAAATAAATGGAATCTATTCGTAATCTATACAAAATCGGGCATGGACCTTCGAGCAGTCATACGATGGCTCCTCAAAAAGCAGCACTAATATTTAAAGAGGAAAATCCTGAAGCAACATCTTTCAGAGTCACATTGTACGGAAGTTTAGCGGCTACAGGCAAAGGTCACTTAACTGATGCAGCCATTATAAATACCTTAGCACCTTACCCAACCGAAATAGTATGGCATCCGGATATTATATTGTCTTTTCATACCAACGGGATGAAATTTGAAGCGATTAAAGATGAACAAGTCATTAACGAATGGATTACATATAGCATCGGAGGGGGAGACCTCTCGGATGGAACGCAAAAAACAAGTAAGCAAGCTCTATATAATAAAACAACTATGAAACAAATACTGGAATGGTGTCAGCAAACTGGCAAAACATTCTGGGAATATGTAGAAGATACCGAGGGTAAAGAAATATACACATATTTAGAGACCGTGTGGAAGACGATGGAGGCAGCAATTCATCGTGGACTTGATGGTGAAGGACTTCTTCCGGGCGGACTCGGACTGCAACGAAAAGCATCTATGTACTATATAAAGTCAAAAGGTTATCAAGGCTCGATGAAAAGTCGTGCCCTCATATATTCATATGCACTTGCTGTTTCGGAAGAAAATGCAAACGGTGGTATCATAGTTACCGCGCCTACGTGCGGATCGTGTGGAGTACTACCATCCGTTCTTTATCATTTAAAAATGAATCACGATTTTAGTGATATAAAGATAGTGCGGGCATTAGCCACCGCCGGACTAATTGGTAATATCGTCAAATTTAACGCGTCCGTATCCGGAGCCGAGGTTGGTTGTCAGGGTGAAGTTGGTGTTGCGTGTGCTATGGCGGCTGGAGCTGCCTGCCAACTATTTGGTGGATCTACTCAACAAATAGAGTACGCGGCTGAAATGGGGCTGGAACATCATCTCGGTCTTACCTGCGATCCGGTATGCGGTTTGGTGCAAGTACCCTGCATAGAACGAAATGCCTTTGCCGCTGCACGTGCCCTCGATTCTTGCTCATTTGCAATGCTGTCGGATGGTAAACATCTTATCAATTTTGACAAAGTTGTACGTACTATGCAACAAACAGGACATGACTTACCAAGTTTATACAAAGAAACTTCGGCCGGAGGGCTTGCTATTAACATCAATATAGAAGATTAAATTAACTAATATAACATCCCTAGATTATCTACTTTTGTATATACTTTAGTTTTAATATACATTCTTATTTCCTACTTTTGTATTAGAGACATTAAACACCGTACAATAATTATGAATTCAATCACCTTACTAAACAAATCGGCGGACAATATCCGTATACTGG
>NZ_JAEPKU010000028.1 GCF_016652235.1 Dysgonomonas sp. Marseille-P4677 | reverse complement strand
GGCTTTATTGTCTACTCTTTTCGAGAAACTATATAATCTGGAAAAAAACAAGCAAGGAAAAATAAATATTGTACATATTGGTGATTCTCATATTCAAGCTGATTTTTTTACTGATGCTATTAGAGAATCTTTGCAATATAAATTTGGAAATGGAGGGATTGGTTTTACTTTTCCATATAGTTTAGTTAAGACAAATGGTCCTCGTAACGTAAAGTATATTTCCAATTCGACATGGCAGAGTTTATTAAATGTATATCCTGTTGCGGATGTTGGCATAGGGCTAAGTGGCATTGCTCTTTATACATCAGCAGAGGATTTTGTTCTACAGCTATATACTCCGGATGGTGTAGGGTTTAATAAAGTGAAGATAATTTATCCAACCAAGGAACCTCAATATAAAATGTCTGTAACAGCTGAACCATTGGAGGTTTCTTCAACCGGAACAGTCACTGCATCTACTGTAGGATTAAGATACCATAAAGTGAAAAGCGGAGAAAGTTTGTCTTCCATTGGCCGCAAATATGGTGTTACAGTAGCTCAGATTAAGAAATCGAGTGGTCTTAAATCAAATACAATTCATCCTAAACAGACGCTGAAAATACCTGTAAAGGGTAGACGGGCAAAAGTCTCGACTCCGAAGGTTGTAGCATCGAATATAGAAAAGGATAGTATCGATTATGTTTCTTTAGTTTCAAAGCCTTACTATTCTTCATATACAAGCGATACATTATTGCATCGTATTACTATTTTGCCTGATGTCAAAGAACCTATGTACAATTTGAATGGCTTTGTTTTAGAAAATGATCAACCGGGAGTTATATATCATTCTATTGGTGTAAATGGAGCAAAATTGTCGGATTATAATAAATATCCTTTGTTTTTTGAACAATTACCGATCCTTCATCCGGATATGGTTATATTGTCATTTGGTACAAATGAATCGTTTGGAAAATTATCTGATTCAGAGTATATCTATCAGGTAAATGAGTTTGTTAGTAACATTAAGAATTTGAATCCAAATACTATGGTACTGGTTATGACTCCACCGCCTTCCATGTTTCGTCGGGGGCGTACCAATACCTATGTATCTAGTTATAGTATAGCATTAATGGGACTTAGCGATTTTCCTGTATGGGATTTATATACACGTATGGGCGGAGCCTCAGGAATTGCACCTAAGGGCGAATATGCACGTCTGATAGCGCGCGATAAAGTGCATTATACAACATCCGGATATCAGGCACAAGGCCAATTATTTGCTTCCGATTTTATTGACGCTTATAACAATTTTAAGAAAAAGAAAAACATTGAAAACACTGCTCAACATAGGTGAAATATATTTTCCTGATTATATAACTAAACTTTTTGGAGACTTAGATGTAGCCTCATGGTTTGTTTATGATCCTAATCATCCGCTACTTTTTAATAGTCCATTGTTCTTAGGCCTTTTTTTTATATTTTATATAATATATGTAGGTGTTAGATCACAGAACTTTGAGCTTTTTCGTAAGATATATTTAATTGTATTCTCTCTATTTTTCTACTATAAGGCTGGCGGGAATTATTATATCCTGTTAGTTATATGTGCTGTGGTAACGCATCTGCTTTCCAAAAAAATGTATGAAATAGAGAGGCAAACATCTCGGAAACTACTGTTAGCTCTTATTGTAATAGCAAATTTGGGAATGTTGTCTTATTACAAATATACAAATTTTTTAATAGACAATATAAATGCCATATTTCATGGTGACTTGTCATTTCAGAATATAATATTGCCTATTGGTATTTCTTTCTTTGTTTTCGAAGCCATTAGTTATGCAGTCGACTTGTATCGGAAACAGATGGAACCGGCAAAATCTACTCTCGATTTTTGCTTTTATATAAGTTTCTTTCCCAAGTTAGTTGCCGGGCCTATAATAAGGGCTAAGGATTTTCTTCCTCAGATGTATAAGAAATTACATTTGACCCGAGAGGAAGCTAGCTCAGCTATATTTCTTATATTAATAGGTCTAATAAAAAAGGCTGTAATTTCCGATTATATATCTACAAACTTTGTAGACCGAGTATTTGATTCTCCTATGAGTTATACAGCTTTCGAGAATCTAATGGCTGTGTATGGATATACATTGCAAATATATTGTGACTTCTCCGGATATTCAGATATGGCTATCGGGTTATCGTTATTGATGGGATTTAAGATTCCACCAAACTTCCTGACACCTTATAAATCTCAGTCGATAACAGAATTCTGGCGTCGCTGGCATATTTCATTATCTTCGTGGCTGCGGGATTACCTATATATATCGTTAGGTGGTAATCGCAAAGGAAAAATAAGGACGTATGTAAATCTTTTTCTTACAATGCTTATTGGAGGACTTTGGCATGGAGCATCGTGGAAATTTGTAATGTGGGGCGGATTACATGGTGGAATTCTTGTTGTAGAACGATTCTTCAAACAATTTGTTAAAGTACCGGATAACCGTTTGACGCGTATAGTCTGTATATTGCTTACGTTTCATTTTGTAGCATTCTGCTGGATATTCTTCCGTGCAGGAAGTTTTGAATTGGCGGCAGATGTAATTTCAAATATTGGGAACTTAACCTTTGCTCCCGATGAGTGGTTGGTGATCATTGAGGGCTACAAGAATGTATTTATACTTATTGCTATCGGTTATATATTGCACTTTTTACCTGAGAAATTTGTAAATTCGGTAAAAGCCGGATTCAATAATACCCCTTTATTACTAAAAGCTGGTTTGGCAGGATTGATATTTTGGTTGATATTTGCCACAATGTCGAGTGGCCCTCAACCGTTTATCTATTTCCAATTTTAAATGGTATCACAAAAGTTATAAAAACGTATATCCTATGCACCGGATCAAACAATATGCCTTCCACAAAACCAAATATGGAGAAGAGTTGTTAATTGATGTTGTCCGGCTAAAAGATATAAAAAAATATCTGAAAGAGGATGCTGTCCATAGATTGGGCTATCATGATATTACCCTGATTACAGATGGCCATGGTAAATTTAGAATTGATGAAAAGGAATATTATGTCCGAAAAGGGGATGTAATATTTTCTTCACCCAATCAGATACGCTGGTGGGACATTAATAATATTACAGACGGCTATGCCCTTATATTTGAAAAGGAATTTCTACTCACCTTCTTTAATGATCCTGATTTTCTGGAGCACTTATCATATTTCAAAGGCTCACATGCTTTTAGTAAATTAAGTCTTGATAAAGATTCTGAGCACACTCTCCGGTTAATAAATGAAATTAAACAGGAAATAGACTCTTATAAGGAAAAAGATAAGCATATACTGAGAGCGTTACTATATCAGACACTGAAATCATTGGACAGAATTTATATCCTTAGAAATTCATCTTCCGTTAATACCGAAAATGCAAAAAACAGATATGCCGACACTTTTATAAAACTTGTAGGTATAGAATACAAGCAAAACCATTCTATCCGTCATTATGCCGATAAACTCTGTATTACTCCAAATTATCTGAACGAACTGGTAAAATCGGCAAACGGAATTAGCGCTAAACAAGTTATTCAGAATAAGGTTATACAAGAAGCAAAAAAAATGCTCTTATATTCTTCCTTTTCCATATCAGATATAGCTGCGTCTCTCAATTACGAAAACACATCATACTTTATCCGTTTTTTTAGGAAACAAACAGGTTATACGCCTTTACAATACCGTAACGCTGATAAACCGTAAAAAGTGCTATTTTCTCCGTCATATGCATTGCCGGCATTCTACAGTGACGTAATACCTTTGTAATGAAATAATTTAAATCATTACAAACATGAATTACGAAAAAAGCATTGCAACAAAGATTATTGCACTAGAAACAGCCGCTTTAAAGAAATGGAACAATGGTAATCCGTCAGGTTATCTGGATTTATACACTCCGGACTTTACTTATTTTGATCCTTTTCAGGAGAAAAGGTTAGACGGCTTCGATAAAATAGAAGCTCTTTATGAAGAGGTGAGTGGCAAAGTACGGGTAGATAATTATGAAATGATAGACCCTAGAGTACAGGCTACAGGAGAAATGGCTGTGTTAACTTATAATCTACTTTCATACACAGAAGAAACGGTCTATAAGTGGAACTGTACTGAGGTTTATAAGTTAGTGGCAAACGAATGGAAGATTATTCACAATCACTGGTCTTTGATTAAACCTGTATGAAATTTAGTCAAAGGATGAATCAAACTCATGTTCTAAGTCTTCCAGCTCTTTCTTTATCTTTTCCAACTTTTGTATGATTTGTACTTTCCGAGTCTCTTCATCTTTGTTGTGTTTGAGAGTTTGTCGCGCACCTTCAAGGGTAAGCCCTTTATTTTTTACAAGGTGATATACCAATGCAATATTTTCGATATCTTCTTTCGTATATTGACGTGCTCCCCCCTCTGTCTTTCTGGGTTTGATAATGCTGAATTCTGTTTCCCAGAAACGAAGTAGCGACTCATTAACTCCAAAGTGAGCAGCTACTTCTTTTAAAGAATAATATAATCGATTACTATTTTCAAAGTCTATTTTCATAAGATATCAATCCATTACCTGCCCGTGGTTGGCGGCCATTTGCAACATCTTATCATATTCTTCAGGAGAAAGATCCATAAAGTAGTATTTAGCCGGATTGTCCGGGTATCCTTTTACATGTACTTCGTAATGTAGGTGAGGCCCTGTCGATTTTCCGGTGTTGCCTACTTCTCCTATTTGTTCGCCACGTGTTACCTTTTGGCCGATGCGTACTTTATAATCATTCAGATGGGCATATAGAGTTTGGAATCCGTAACCATGGTCAACAATGATACACTTTCCGTATCCTTGTTTCCAATCGGCTAGGGTAACTACACCATCTCCGGTTACATATACCGGAGTACCTATGTTGGCTGCAAAGTCCATCCCGGCATGGAAGCGAAGTGTTCCATAAATAGGATCTATTCGTGTTCCATAACCGGATGCCATTTGTTTTAAATATTTCATCGAAACCGGTTGTATGCTTGGAATATGTTTAAGTCGGTCTTTTTGAGTCTTAGCCATAGATAATACTTCATCAAAAGAATTAGATTGTATATATATTTGCTTTGCAATATAATCTATCTTCTTTGTAGTTTGAATAATAAGATCAGGATTGGGTAAATCGCTCAGATAGTCGTATTTTCCCGGAGCTCCAACTCCCGATGTACGTATAGAATTGGGAATAGGGTCGGAATGGAAAATTGCTCGATACAAATTATCGTCTCGTTGTTGTATATCTTTTAGTACTTTGGACATTTCATTGGCTCGCTTCGATAATACTTCATACTGAGTGCGTATCAATTGATCTTCTTTCTTTTGGGCTTCACCCCAAGGTGTCCCTACAAAGTAAATAAAAGCCACAAGTGCCGCTATACCTACTATTATGCCCGAAATCAGATGCCTGAAAACAACAAAAATTCTATCCTTTAAACTGGGATAGATTCGTTCATATGAGAGTGTTTGCGAATTGTAACGGTAGTATACTTTACGCTTCATTTTTTACTTCTCTGATATTTTATATTCGAGAGTTCGACAAAAGTAAAGTTTTTGAACTATTTTTGCAAATCGTTTATATTTAATTAATGAGCAGACGAGAAAATGTAGTGCTGTGTCGGTTTAAATAGTCTGATATAATTATTACTTTCGCATTTTTGCTTATTGGTTCATTAAAATGTTACTCATAACTTATAATTTTTAACTATAAAATGACTTCTAAAGAAATTCGTGAATCATTCAAATCTTTTTTTGCATCAAAAGGACACCAGATAGTGCCATCTGCACCTATGGTTATTAAAGATGACCCGACACTAATGTTTACAAACGCAGGTATGAACCAGTTTAAAGATATTATTTTGGGTAATGCTCCTATTAAATATCCACGAGTGGCGGATTCTCAAAAATGTCTTCGTGTAAGCGGTAAGCATAACGATTTGGAAGAAGTAGGTCACGATACATATCACCATACCATGTTTGAGATGCTAGGAAATTGGTCGTTTGGTGACTATTTCAAAAAAGAAGCTATCGAATGGGCTTGGGAATATTTGACAGAAGTGATTGAGTTAGATCAGAACCGTTTATACGTAACTGTTTTTGAAGGAAGCCCTGATGAAGGCTTGTCGCGAGATGACGAAGCCGCAGGTTATTGGGAGAAATATCTTCCTAAAGAACGTATAATCAACGGCAATAAGAAAGATAATTTTTGGGAAATGGGCGATACAGGTCCTTGTGGCCCTTGTTCCGAAATACATATTGATATTCGTTCGGATGAAGAGCGTGCAAAAGTAGATGGAGCGTTATTAGTAAATAAAGATCCCGATGTAATAGAAATATGGAATCTTGTATTTATGCAATTTAACCGTAAGGCAGACAAGTCTCTCGAATCGCTTCCTGCTAAGGTTATCGATACCGGGATGGGTTTTGAGCGTCTGTGTATGGCGGTGCAAGGTAAAGTGTCGAATTATGATACAGATGTTTTTCAAACAATAATAAAGGCTATTGGAGAATTAACAGCAAATACTTATGGCGAGGATGCTAAAAAGGATATTGCAATGCGGGTTATTGCCGACCATATACGTACTATAGCTTTTTCTATTACCGACGGGCAATTACCATCGAATGCAAAGGCCGGTTATGTAATCCGCCGTATTCTTCGTCGTGCTGTGCGTTATGGCTATACATTCCTTGATCAGCATAAAGCATTTATGTATAAGTTAATCCCTGCACTTATAGAGACAATGGGCAATGCTTATCCTGAACTTATACAACAACAAACTCTCATCGAAAAAGTAATAAAAGAAGAAGAAGAATCCTTCCTTCGTACACTGGATACAGGTATAAAACTATTGGATAAGCAAATTACGGAAACAAAAGCAAAAGGTCAGACTGTACTTAATGGTGCCGATGCTTTTACACTGTATGATACATATGGCTTTCCATTAGACCTAACAGAGCTAATTCTTCGCGAAAACGATATGACTGTGGATCATAATGCTTTTGATGCAGAAATGCAAAAGCAAAAAGAGCGTGCGCGCAATGCGGCTTCCGTTGAAACCGGCGACTGGGTACAGCTAAAAGAGGGTGATCCGGAGTTTCTTGGTTATGATTCTACTGAATGTGAGACTGAGATTTTACGTTATCGTAAAGTAAAACAAAAAAATAATGAGTACTTTCAGCTAGTCCTTAGTCATACACCTTTCTATGCCGAAATGGGAGGACAGGTAGGTGATAGCGGTTGGTTGATAAACGGTGATGAAAAAATAGAGATAACAGATACGAAACGAGAAAACAATCTGGCTGTACATATCGCGAAGGTGTTACCTCAGGATGTGACTGCTACTTTCCAGGCTCGCATCAATAGTAAAAATCGTACAGCTACCGAATGTAATCATACAGCTACTCACTTACTGCACGAAGGCTTACGTGAGATACTTGGTTCTCATGTTGAACAAAAAGGTTCGTTTGTATCGCCAATGTTGTTACGTTTCGACTTCTCCCATTTTCAGAAACTAACAGATGACGAAATTCGTAAAGTAGAGCGTTTTGTTACAGCTAAGATTCGCGAGGATATTGTTCGTGATGAAAAACGACATGTCCCTATTTCTGAGGCTAAAGCTATGGGAGCTATGGCTCTGTTTGGCGAAAAATATGGAGATGATGTGCGTGTTATTCGTTTTGGTGATTCAGTGGAACTTTGTGGGGGAACGCATATTTCATCTACAGGACGAATAGGTTCGTTTCGTATTATAAATGAAAGTTCTATCGCAGCAGGCATTCGTCGTATAGAAGCTATTACAGCAGAAGTTTGTGAAGATCATTATTATATGCAGCAGGATATTTTATCCGAAATGCGTTCTTTATTGAATAATGCACCGAATCTGACTCAGACATTACGCAAATTCTTTGAAGAGAATTCGGAGATGAAGAAGAAAATGGAAGAGTATGTGAAAGAAAAGATCGTTCAATTAAAAGATTCTGTGATAAAGAATAAACAGGTTGTGAATGGTATCGATACTTTCATATTAAAAGGTTCTATTCCGGCAGACATGGTAAAAGATATTGCATTTCAGATTAAAGGACAATATCCGCAGAATGCAGCGTTCGTAGGAATTACCGATGCCGAAAATAAGCCATTGCTGACCTTGATGTTAAGTGACGATTTGGTGAATGATCATCAGTTGAATGCATCTCAGATTATTCGTGATGCAGCGAAACATATACAAGGTGGTGGCGGTGGGCAACCTCATTTTGCGACAGCGGGAGGTAAAAATCGTGATGGCTTAGCCAAGGCTTTTGATGAAATATTAGATAAAATAAAATAATCTCTTTAGCAGATAAGAGGGCTGATATTCGATTATCGGCTCTTTTTATTTTGTGGCTACTGTTTCTTTTCTTGGTTTATATAAAGCCTAAAACTATTAACTTTGTAATATGAAAACGATTCTTACAACGCTTAATGCTAAATACATTCATACATCTTTGGCTCTTCGCTGGCTATATGTAGCAAACAAAGATAAATTTGATATTTCTTTCAAAGAATATACAATTAAGGAAGATCTGGCGAAAATATCAGATGAGTTATTAGCTATGCAAATCGATGTTTTAGGGTTAAGTGTTTCTATATGGAATGTATCGCAAACAAGAATGTTGGTGGCTCTGTTAAAGAAAGAGAATCCAGACTTAATTATTATACTAGGAGGCCCGGAAGTATCGTATGAACCGGAGTTCTTCTTGCAAAATTGGGATATTGACTACGTGATAAGTGGTGAGGGTGAATTCGTTTTTGGAGAGCTACTTAATGCGATTGAGAATAATGAGCTTGCTGACATGCCGGGAGTATCTGCCCGAAATAGAATAAGCAGACATATTGTACAAGCAGATATGGAGAGGTTAGCATCTCTGCCATCTCCGTATATGCTCGACGAAGACAGAACTGATGTGCAAAATAGACTCGTTTATTTTGAGACTTCGCGAGGATGCCCTTACCAATGTCAATATTGTTTATCGTCACTCGAAAAAGGAGTACGTTATTTTCCTCAGAATTATATATTGAGCAATCTGAAATACTTAATAGATAATGATGTAAAACAAATTAAATTTCTCGATCGTACATTTAATCTTAATAAAAATCATACGCTTACTGTATTTGACTTTTTAATTAAGAACTATCGTCCGAATCTGAGTTGTCAGTTTGAAGTCTACGCTGATTTATTAAGTGATGAAATGATTGATTATCTGAATACGAATTTACCTGAGAATTATTTCCGTTTCGAGATCGGTATCCAATCTACATACGAGCCAACTAATATAGCAGTCAAACGCAAACAAGATTTTCCATTATTAGCCGATAATGTGAGGAAAATAATGGCTGGAGGGAAGGTAGATTTACATCTCGATCTTATTGCCGGTTTGCCATATGAGACATTAGACCGTTTTATAAAATCATTTAACGATGTGTTTGAATTTGGAGCAAAAGAAGTACAGCTTGGTTTTCTGAAAATGCTGCGAGGAACAAATCTCAGACGCTATGCCGATAAGTATGGTTATAAATACGATGAGGAGCCCCCTTATGAAATAGAATATAATGCAGATATATCAAGAGTAGAATTGGATAGAATACATGAGGCTGAACATGCTCTCGAGAAGTTTTGGAATAGCGGGCGGTTTTCACAAACAATGGATGTTATTTTTACTAAATATTATAAAGGTAGATATTTCGAATTGTTTGATGAAATAGGACAATATTATAAACAACAAAGACTACCTCACAGGGGATATCAACTCGAAGATTTATTCAGATATTTAGATAATTTCTTACAGACAAAGGGGCTTAACCTATTTCAGTATTTACGATCTGATTATTACAATAACTTTACACGTAGACCTCAAGGTTTCTGGAAAGAGCAAATAGATAAGAAGAAACGAAAACAATTATTGTATCAAATAGGGCAGGATAGAGTATTTTTATCTAAGTACAATCTGAATCGTAGGATAATAGAGAAACAAACGGCAGTAGACCATATTTCAGAGAATGATTATCAACTTACTGTATTTATGGGTAGTACCCGATTGGTATTACCTTATTCAGTAAGTTATGAATAATAAAAAAGCAATTCTGAATGAATTGCTTTTTTTATTTATAATAATGATATATTATTTTTTGAACAGACTGCTTAATGCACCGAGTAATCCTCCGCCTTTCTTCCCAGCTACGGATTCTACAAGAGATTCCAGATTAAAAGAATCGTTCGAATCATTGTTCTTTTTAGAAATAAGACTTATTACAGCTGGTATTACTACGGATGCAATACTGTTTGCAGTATCTTTATTTAAACCAACCTTTTCACTCAGTGCCGAGACAACCGATCCCTGGATTGAGTCTGTGATTGCCTTGCTGTCTGAACCTCCACCAAATAAATTCATTAAATTGGGTAGATTACTTGTTGTAAGTTGACTCTTAATACCATCTACGATAGAAGATGTCGTTGTTTCTATTGCAGCTTCTTTCTTATTAGTAGGCACATCTGAGTTTTGTGAGATGGCTTCTAGAGCCTGATTCTTTACAATGTCTATAATACCGTCAAGCATAATTGTGAATCTTTAGGTTAATACTATAGATTTAACACAGTAGCTGCTTATTTGTTTAATGGACAAAGTATATTTAAGTTAAAAGAATTATCTCTATATTCCATTTATTATTCGGTAGTATTCGTTCCAATTATTTAGTAGACTTTCCATCGAAGGCAGTACAATATTGGCTCCCGCATCAATTAATACTTTGTCGGATATAGGCCCTGTATTAACCGCAATACAAAAAATACCGGCAGCAACAGCAGCTTCCACACCTCGAGGAGCATTTTCTATAACTATGGCTTGATTTGAATTCAGATTTCCAGCTTTCTTTAAACCCATCAAATAAGGTTCTGGATGCGGTTTACCATGTTTTACATCGAATGCTGTTACCATCATTTTTTTATTGAACAATTCGGGGAAATTAACTTCCAATTTGTTTATAAGAGAAGGCTGCCCCGATCCTGTTACAACTACACAAGTAAAACCTTCATCATGTACCTTTTTTACAAAATCATAAGCATATGGTATGAGGCTGCCATCGTTGTATTTTGTAAATAATTCACTTTTACGCCTATATATATCTTCTTTTTCTTTGTCTGTTGCGTCTCGTCCTTTTTCTCTCTTTATTATATGATTGATTGTTTTTTTTCCAATCATTCCTTCATATAAATAAAACTCTTCGGCCGTGCTAGGAATATCAAATTCGTCCATGGTGTCTTTCCATGATTTGGAATGCCACTTCATAGAGTCGTATAAGACTCCATCCATATCGAATAGAATGGCTTTGATATCAAACTTAGAATAATTGTGCTTTGTTAAAAAATCTTTGAATGCAGTTGTCATTATCAATAAATGTTGTTGCCGCAAAGATAGTCAATATTTCGGGCATAGAAAAGGCGACCAACTCTATTAGTTTAGGTCGCCTTATTATAAAAAGCAATTATTGCCTATTTAACTTCAGTGTACTCGAAATCCCATGTAATAGTCTCATCGCTTGAGTTTTTGAAAGACATCCTGGTGGGATATCCGTTATTATTTAGTTCGTACATAATGTTTTTAGTCGTTTCTGATTCTATTACCTTATTGATGTTGTTCTCTTTGAATAACAGAAAGTCATAAATATCATCTATACTATGTAGACATATTGCTTGCCACATTGTCATATTTACATATTTGCTTATACCTATATTGTTATCGTATGAAAACGAATTAAGATATGAGTATGAATCGCTTTTATAACTTTCTTTTACTAAACGTTTATTATTGTCATATTCAAAGATTGTTATGTTCTTTCCGTTATTGTACGAGACAGAATCAGCCAGATAATTTTCATCTATAGCCCAACCTTGAGTGGTATGTCCGTCATCTTCCATTACAGAATCAGCTTTGTGAGTGTACGTATATATATTAGGAATACCATCCTCATATATTTCTGTCAATTTCGTCCAACGACCTTGTACATCGTATTCGAAGGTCAGCGATTTGCTTCCCTCTTTGTCGCTAAAAATCATTGATGTAATTCGCCATTGACTGTCATATCTAATGTTGAGTTCTGATTGATCATCACTTCCATAGGCCAGAATCATTTTAGATGGTACATACATTTTTAAGGTATCATCTTTGTTATCATCACTACTGCACGATACAAACAGGCAGATAGATAGAAACAGAAAGAGCATGATTGCTATTGTTTGAAAAAAATTAAGTAGTTTCATTTGTTGTTTTATATTAATGTTAAAATATTTAAGGAACAGTAAAGATATATTTTTAAACATAAAGAGCAAATTTTTAGAATAATCATTTACGATCTGTCATTTTCTTTTTTAGCTTGATATCTAAAATCTAAAATTGCCATTAACTATCGAAAAAAATGATCTTTTTATTTGTATTTGTGAAAAAATGAAATAACTTTGTCAAACATAAAAAATGGAAATTATGTCAGTATATAGCAGTATTATTATTAGTTCACTCATTATCCTCTGGAGAAATTTAGGGTGAGCATTGCTATGTAGTATAAATATAATAAAGAAAAAACTAGAGCCTTTCTCACTTTTGAATAGATGAGAAAGGCTTTTTTTATGTAATGCAAACAATTTAGAAATTCAATTAGAAAAGTAAAGTTATGGACAAGTTATTTATTTTTGACACCACATTGAGAGACGGAGAGCAAGTACCCGGTTGCCAATTGAATACAATCGAAAAAATAGAAGTAGCTAAAGCTCTCGAATCACTCGGTGTTGACGTAATTGAAGCTGGTTTTCCTGTGTCTAGCCCAGGAGACTTCAATTCGGTTGTTGAAATATCTAAAGCTGTAACTTGGCCAACTATATGTGCTTTGACACGTGCAGTAGAAAAGGATATTGAAGTAGCGGCTGAAGCTCTGAAATATGCAAAGAAGAAACGTATACATACAGGTATTGGAACTTCAGAGTTCCATATTAAACATAAATTCAATTCCAATCAAGACGAAATTGTAGAACGTGCTATCGCTGCAGTCAAATATGCAAAACGTTTTGTAGAAGATGTAGAATTTTATGCAGAAGATGCAGGTCGTACCGATAATGCTTATTTAGCACGGGTCGTACAGGCTGTAGTAAATGCAGGCGCTACTGTAGTAAATATACCTGATACTACAGGTTATTGTTTACCAACCGAGTATGGAGCTAAAATCAAATACTTGATAGATAATGTGGATATGAAAAATGCTATTTTGTCTACACATTGTCATCAGGATTTGGGTATGGCTACTGCAAACTCAATAATGGGAGTGTTGAACGGAGCACGTCAGGTTGAGGTGACAATAAATGGTATTGGCGAACGCGCAGGGAATACATCGCTGGAAGAAGTGGTTATGGCTATCAGAAGCCATACAGAATTGGATATTGAAACAAATATCAATACTCAGAAAATTTATCCTGTAAGCCGTATGATATCTAGTTTGATGAATATGCCGGTACAACCTAATAAGGCTATTGTTGGACGTAACGCATTCGCTCATTCATCAGGTATTCATCAGGATGGTGTTTTGAAGAATCTTTCAACATACGAAATTATTGATCCTAAGGATGTGGGAATTGATGATAATGCTATTGTACTAACGGCACGTAGTGGTCGGGCTGCTTTGAAAAATAGATTAAATTTATTAGGAATAGAGGTTGATGAGGATAAACTGGCCGAGTTATATCAGCGTTTTCTAGAGCTAGCAGATCGTAAAAAAGATATTACTGATGAAGATATCTTAATTTTGGCAGGTAAGGAAACCGATAAAATGCATCGTATCAAGTTGGATTATCTACAGGTTATTTCCGGTTTGGGCGTACGCAATGTGGCAAATGTAGGTTTAGATATCGCAGGGGAGAAATTTGAGGCTTCGGCATCGGGAAATGGACCGGTAGATGCTGCTATTTCAGCAATAAAGCAAATTATACGTCGTCAGACAGTAATAGAAGAATTCTTGATTCAAGCTATCAATCGTGGTAGTGATGATATAGGTAAAGTACATATGCAAGTAGAACACGAGGGCGTCAATTATTATGGTTTTTCGGCCAATACAGATATAGTCGCTGCCTCGGCGGAAGCTTTTATAAACGCAGTGAATAAATTTGTAAAGTAATAAAATTAAAAGACTCAATAGAAAAATAAGTATGAAAACTTTATTCGACAAAATCTGGGATGCCCATGTGGTATCATCTGTAGAAAACGGTCCTACACAATTATATATAGACCGTCATTTCTGTCACGAGGTGACCAGTCCGCAAGCTTTTAACGGACTTCGTGCTCGTGGATTAAAAGTATATCGTCCCGATAAGACTACATTGACAGCCGACCATAATACACCGACTATCAATCAGGATCAACCGGTAAAAGACCCTGTTTCAAGGAATCAGCTAGACACATTATCTAAAAATGCAAGCGATTTCGGGCTTACATTATATGCCTTGGGTAATAAGAAGAATGGCGTTGTTCATATCATAGGCCCTGAAAATGGATTTACCCAACCAGGTATGACCATTGTTTGTGGCGATAGCCATACTTCTACACACGGTGCCTTTGGTGCTATTGCCTTTGGTATCGGTACCAGCGAAGTAGAGATGGTACTAGCTACTCAGTGTATATTACAAACTCGTCCCAAAACAATGCGTATTACTTTCAACGGCAAATTGGGTGAAAGTGTTACTGCAAAAGATTTGGCTTTGTATATGATTTCTAAATTGACAACGGGAGGCGCAACTGGTTATTTTGTAGAATATGCAGGTGAGGCAATTCGTAATATGTCGATGGAGGAGCGTATGACCTTGTGTAACTTGAGTATCGAAATGGGTGCTCGTGGAGGACTTGTTGCTCCGGACGAAACTACATTTACATACGTCAAAGGTCGTGAGTTTGCTCCGAAAGGAGAAGAATGGGATAAAGCACTGGCTTATTGGAAAACATTGAAGACTGATGATGGTGCTAAATTCGATAAAGAACTAACTTTCGACGCAGCCGATATTAAACCAATGATAACATATGGTACAAATCCGGGAATGGGTATGGGTATTAATGATGCAATTCCTACTTTAGAGCAAATAGATGAGGCCGGACGTATCTCTTTCCAGAAATCAATGGATTATATGGGATTCAAACCTGGAGAAAAAGTTGAAGGAAAGCAAATTGACTATGTTTTCTTAGGCAGTTGTACTAATGGTCGTATTGAGGATTTCCGGACTTTTGCGAACTTTGTAAAAGGAAAGAAAAAAGCTGATAATGTAATTGCTTGGCTTGTACCGGGTAGCCACATGGTTGTAGATCAGATCAAAGCAGAAGGTATAGATCAGATTTTGACTGATGCAGGCTTTGAACTACGTCAACCTGGATGTTCAGCTTGTTTAGCAATGAACGACGATAAAGTTCCGGCAGGTAAATACGCCGTTTCTACCTCTAACCGTAATTTCGAAGGTCGTCAGGGACCAGGTGCACGCACTATATTGGCAGGACCATTAGTGGCCGCTGCGGCAGCCGTTACAGGTAAAATTACTGATCCTCGCAATTTCTAACCTTTTAAAAGAAGACCAAAATGGAAAAATTTCAAACACTTACATCAACATACGTTCCACTTCCTATCGAGAATGTGGACACAGATCAGATTATACCTGCTCGTTTCCTGAAAGCTACTGATAAGGAAGGCTTTGGTGATAACCTTTTTGCTGATTGGCGTTATAATAAAGATGGTAGCCCCAAAGCTGATTTTGTACTAAATAATCCGACTTATAGTGGTCAAATACTAGTAGCCGGAAAGAATTTCGGAAGCGGATCGAGTCGTGAACATGCGGCTTGGGCTGTGGCTGGTTATGGATTTAAGGCTGTAGTATCAAGCTTTTTTGCTGATATTTTTAGAAATAACTCTCTGAATAACGGGGTACTCCCGGTTGTTGTTACACCCGAATTTTTATCAGAGCTCTTTGCTTGTGTAGAGACTGATTCTAAAACGACATTAACTATCGATCTGGACAAACAGACTATAACAAATAATGCAACTGGAAAATCGGAAGATTTTGAGATCAATCCTTACAAAAAGGAATGCTTGATGAAAGGTCTTGATGATATCGATTATCTACTCTCTAAAAAAGATTTGACAGAAAAATACGAGGCCAATTCTGTCATTTGAAATATCTATTCTGTGATGAAATGTAGAGTTGTCTTTTTATTACTATTTCTTATTCTGTCTGGCGAGTTTTGTTTATTAAAAGCAATTAAACCAGACAGAACATACCGATTCTATCCTGAGAAATTAGGTTTAATATATAAAGAACTTGATGTTATTACAAAAGACAATCTAAAAATTAAAACATGGTTCTTTCCAGCCCAAAATGCTTTGTCGAAAGAAGAATCAGATAGGGCATGGGTTGAAAATAGGAAGAGAGAATATAAGCTACTGAATGATGAAAAACGTCCTACATTAATCATCTGTGACAGTGATGCGGGCAATATGTCATGGATACATTTACATCTTGCTCAGGAAATCACAAAACTAGGTGTAAATGTAGTAACCTTTGATTGGAGAGATTTTGGAGAAAGTTCTGAATGGAATATGGACACTAATTATATGTGTTATACAGAGATGTTGTGGGATTACGATGCTGTTATAAACGAGGTTGCTAAAGAAGATGTTGTCGATACTTCCAGAATTGGATTGATGGGATGGTCTACTGGCAGCTATTTGTCTATGATAGCAGCTTACAATAGCTCTTTTGTCAGCGCATATATAGGTATTGCTACACCTTCAAGTTTCGAAGAGGTAATGCCCATTATCAAAAAGGTGCAGAACAAAAAAGATGAAGAAGTGATAATTCCTAAAGACTTTCCGTCTCATCAAATGCCTGTTTATATAGCTCCTGATTTTAATAAATCTACATTTCTTATTGTAGGAGACAAGGACGATAGAACATTGCCATATATGAGTGAAGATATATATAATGCTTTACCCGAAAATATAATAAAAAATATATGGATAATAGAAGGTGCGGATCATGGTGGTCTGAATGGCCCTATAACACTTAATTTTGAATGTTTTATAGACAGAATAAACGAATTTATTAAAACTGCTTTTAATTAAGTATTAAATATATTTGCAGTAATGGAAATAATGGATACTACCCTGAGAGATGGGGAACAGACTTCAACCGTCTCGTTTTCGGCTCAGGAGAAAATGAGCATAGCACATTTGCTTCTTGGAGAACTTGGTGTTAACCGCATTGAGATAGCTTCAGCACGTGTTTCGAATGGTGAATTTGAGACTGTAAAGAGGATTGCTACATGGGCAAAGTCAGCCGGACATATAGATAAAATAGAAATACTTGGTTTTATAGATAAGGGTGCTTCTCTCAACTGGATTAAGGACACAGGTTGCAATGTTATTAATTTGTTGACCAAGGGTTCTTATAAGCATGTTACTGAACAATTGCGGAAAACACCAGAACAACATCTTCAGGATATAAAAGAAGAAGTAATATTAGCTCAGAAGATGGGTATTACCGTAAATTTATATTTGGAAGATTGGTCGAATGGTATAATCAACTCAGAAGATTATGTCTATTTTATGATGGATGGTCTCAAAGATCTACCTATAAAACGCTTTATGCTCCCCGATACTTTAGGTATTCTGAACCCTCATAGTGTTTGGCGCTGTTGTCGTAGAATGATAAATCGTTATCCTGGACTTCATTTCGATTTTCATGCACACAATGACTATGATTTGGCTGTAGCCAATACAATGGTTGCGGCAGAAGTTGGAGTTAAAGGAGTACATCTGACGATGAATGGATTGGGAGAACGTGCCGGAAATACGTCTTTAGCTAGTGTAATTGCTGTTTTTCACGATCAATTGAAGTTAAAGACATCTATAAAAGAAGAGAATATAAATAAAGTAAGTAGAGTCGTAGAATCTTATTCGGGACAAATAATTTCTTCTAACCAACCTATTGTAGGAGATAATGTCTTTACTCAATGTGCAGGCATACATGCTGATGGAGACAATAAGAATAATCTGTATTTTAATGATCTGTTTCCGGAACGTTTTGGCCGTGTGAGAGAATATGCTCTTGGAAAACTGTCAGGTAAGTCTAATATACGGAAGAATATTGAAGCTCTAGGCATCGAATTGGATGAATCGGATATGACTAAAGTAACCAACCGTGTAATTGAGCTTGGAGATAAAAAAGAAATTATTACTCAAGATGATTTACCGTATATTATTTCAGATGTATTAAAGAATAACGAAAAAGAAAGGAGAATTAAAATACTTTCTTTCGCTTTTGTTCTTACCAAAGGTCTGCGTCCGACAGCTACAGTGAAAATAGAAATAGATGGTCAGGAACATGAATGGACTGCACCGGGAGACGGACAATACCATGCGTTTTCCAAAGCATTGTATAAAATATATAAGAAACTGGATAAACCAACCCCTACATTAACTAATTATGCTGTGTTTATTCCACCGGGAGGTCGTACTGATGCATTAGTACAAACGGTTATAACATGGGAGTTTAATGGCAAGACGTTTAAAACCAGAGGTCTAGACGCCGACCAGACTGAAGCCGCAGTAAAAGCGACCGAAAAGATGTTGAATATGATAGAGGATTTGTAATAATTAAACGATATAGCTAAAAATAATAATAATGAAATTAAACATCGCAGTACTTCCCGGAGACGGGATTGGTCCCGAAATAATCGGGCAGGCTTTGAGAGTAACAGAAGCTATTTGTGAGAAATTCGGGCATGAACTTTCTTATGAATACGGGGTTGTTGGTGCAACAGCTATCGATGAGGTTGGAAATCCTTATCCCGACGGAACTCACGAATTATGTATGGCTTCGGATGCTGTTCTTTTTGGAGCAATCGGTGATCCGAAATATGACAATAACCCTTCGGCAAAGGTTCGTCCCGAACAGGGTTTGTTGGCTATGCGTAAGAAATTAGGATTATATGCAAATATTCGTCCAGTTTCTACATTCCCTTCTTTAATACATAAATCACCTTTGCGTGCCGATCTTGTAGATGGTGCCGATTTTATGTGTATCCGCGAACTTACTGGAGGACTTTATTTTGGCCGTCCTCAAGGACGTAGCGAAGATGGCGATACAGCTTATGATACATGTGTTTATACACGTGAAGAAGTAGAACGCATCTTACACCTTTCTTATAAGTATGCCCGCATGCGTCGTAAGAAAGTGACGGTGGTGGATAAGGCGAATGTATTGTGTACATCACGTTTGTGGAGACAGGTTGCGCAGGAAATCGAGAAGCAATATCCTGATGTAGAGACTGAATATATGTTTGTAGATAATGCTGCCATGCAGATAATCCAATGGCCTAAACGTTTTGATGTACTTGTTACTGAAAATCTATTCGGAGATATTCTTACAGATGAAGCATCTGTAATAACAGGTTCATTAGGTATGCTTCCGTCAGCATCTATTGGTATTCATACGTCTGTTTTTGAGCCTATACACGGATCATATCCGCAAGCCGCAGGGAAGAATATAGCCAATCCGTTAGCTACGATTCTTTCTGCTGCACTGATGTTTGAATATGCATTTAACTTGCACGATGAAGGTAAACTTATACGTGATGCGGTCGCTGCATCGATGGATGCAGGTATAGTAACTGAAGATATTTCAGCTAGTGGTAAAGCATACGGAACTTCTGAAGTGGGTGATTGGATAGTAGATTTTATAAAAGGATAAGCTGTAATCAGTATATTAAAGTGAAAGGTAAGATCTAGAGTCTTACCTTTTCTTTTTACTATAAAGTAAAAAAATCTATGCATTGGAAATGGATTGGGTTCAAAAAGACAGTTTAATGATGATGCGAATTTAACAAGACTGGTTAAATTAACAGAAGTGTATATGTAATGTAATAAAAATAAAATAATGATAGATCTTGTTTTATTTACGAATATGGGCAATTTTTTATATTTTTGAGATTCAATTCGAAAATGATGTCATTCAAAAAACTATACAGCAATTTTCTTGTCTGGAAAACCAAAAACGTAAAAGAGAAACAACTGGTTTTATTCGTAAGTTTTCTTATAGGAATATTTACGGCATTAGCTGCATATATTCTTAAAAGCCTTATTCATTTAATTCAACATGTACTAGCCTCTAATTTTCTTACTCAGGGCGCAAATTATATGTATCTGATATCTCCGGCTGTAGGTATCCTTATTGCAGGCTTGTTTGTAAAATATGTTGTAAGAGATGATATAAGCCATGGTGTAACTAAAATATTGTATGCTATTTCGCAACGGAAAAGTTTTATAAAGTTGCATAATGTTTATACGTCTATTATAGCCAGTTCTATTACAATAGGGTTTGGGGGATCAGTTGGAGCTGAGGCTCCTATTGTGTTGACCGGTTCGGCTATAGGATCTAATCTTGGTCGTTTTTTTAAAGTAGAACAAAAGTTTCTGATGTTGCTCATAGGATGTGGTGCAGCAGGAGCTATTGCTGGTATTTTTAAAGCTCCTATTGCAGGACTTGTTTTTGTGGTGGAAGTGTTGATGCTCGACTTGACTACATTTACTGTCCTTCCGTTGCTTGTAACTTCAGTTACAGCTGCTACGATTTCATATCTGACAATGGGACAGACGGCAATGTTCAATTATGCACATACCGATATGTTTATGTTAGAGCGTATACCGATGGTTATTTTACTTGGTATATTCTGTGGAGTTGTTTCCTTGTATTTTACAAGGGCAATGAATTGGATAGAGAATATATTTCGTAAACTAACATATTGGAAGAAATTTGCTTTAGGCGCTACTATATTGAGTCTTTTGATATTTTTATTACCTCCTCTTTATGGGGAAGGCTACGATACTATAAATGCCCTTATCAATGGAGCTAAAGATTATAACGGACTGCTGGATAATAGTATGTTTTTTCAGTTTAAAGATAGTCGTTGGACAATCATTCTGTTTCTTTTTGCCGTATTGATAATGAAAGTCTTTGCGTCCAGTTCCACTAATGGGGCGGGAGGTACTGGTGGTATCTTTGCTCCATCTTTGTTTTTAGGATGTATTGCCGGTTTTATTTTTGCTTATGCGATGAACCATTCCGAGTTTGCATCTTATATGCCTTTTCTACCTGAAGAAAATTTTGCTCTTATGGGAATGGCAGGAGTGATGGCCGGTGTAATGCATGCCCCTTTGACGGGAACTTTTCTTATAGCGGAACTAACCGGGGGATATGAATTGTTATTACCATTGATGATTGTTTCTGTTTGTTCATATGCTTTTATAAAAATATTTGAACCACATAGTATTTATTCGATGCGTTTAGCAAAGAAGGGAGAGTTGCTCACTCATCACAAAGATAAGGCTGTGCTTACGTTGATGAATCTAAGCCGTTTGATAGAAACAAACTTTCAGGCAGTGAGTCCAGATATGACTTTAGGAGATATGGTTAAAGTAATATCTCGTTCATCACGAAATGTGTTTCCTGTGGTGGATGATAAAAAGCGCTTCTTAGGAATTGTGCTGATAGATAATATACGCAATATTATGTTTCGTCCCGAGTTATACAATCGGTTTAAGATATCTCGTGTGATGACATCACCTCCTGCCGTTGTAGTGGTAGGCATGACTATGGATTCTATTATGAAAATATTTGATGAAACTAAGGCCTGGAACCTTCCTGTAGTAGATGAAAACGATGTTTATCTGGGATTTATATCAAAATCAAATATTCTTGATGTGTATAGAGAGGTTCTAGTCGAAAACTTTGCCGAAGAATAAAGATAGTGGTGTTAAGAAAAATGAATTTCGAGGTAGAGTCTTATAGAGTTTTTTATCTTTGTAATAGTGGAATTTTAATTAACAAGTAAGTAGCTATGAAATTGTTTATCGGTATATTATCTGCTGTTATTATTCTTACCGGGGCCACATTGACAGTGCTGGCATTATGGGATATTCAACCTATTTCTTTAGGTATGATATTACGTTCAGGAGCAACAATTGCTATTGTATGTGTTACCTTTGTTGTATTATGGCTTATAAAAATACTTTTTTTCAAGAAAGAGCCTTTTCAGAATAAAGGAAATAAGAATTGACAGGTTGAAAATCTCTTATTAAGAAATAAAAAAGCGCAATGATTAATAAAAGAATCTTTGCGCTTTTGCTTTTCTTTACATTAAGAATATTTATACTTAAATTTGTGTGTAATTAATAGAGTTTCGATGGATAAGAAAGATTTACGTATAGTTTTTATGGGTACGCCTGACTTCGCAGTAGAAAGTTTGCGTGTGCTTGTAGAAAACGAATATAATGTTGTCGGAGTAATTACTATGCCCGATAAACCAAGTGGCAGAGGCTATAAGATACAATACTCGGCAGTAAAGAAATATGCACTGGAACAGAACTTGCCATTGTTGCAACCCGAAAAGCTCAAAGATGAAGTTTTTCTCAACGATCTTAGAGCATGGAATGCAGATCTGCAAATAGTAGTAGCCTTTCGGATGCTTCCCGAAATTGTGTGGGATATGCCTCGTTTAGGAACATTCAATCTTCATGGATCGTTGTTGCCTCAATATCGTGGTGCTGCACCTATAAACTGGGCGATTATCAATGGTGAAAAAGAAACCGGAGTAACTACATTTTTTCTTACGCACGAGATAGATACGGGAAAAGTAATACTTCGTGAAAAGATTAAAATAGGAGAAAGTGATAATGCAGGAAAAGTACATGACGAGTTAATGTATCTTGGAGCTAGATTAGTCCGTGAAACAGTAGACCTCATATTGGAGGACAAAGCGGATGCTGTGGCTCAAGATCAATTGTATGTAAATGAAAGTGATTTGAAAGCTGCTCCTAAAATATTTAAGGAGACGTGCCGCATCGATTGGAATAAGGATGTAAACAAAGTACATAATCTTATCCGGGGTTTATCTCCTTATCCTGCTGCATGGACAGAATTGCATAGCAAGGCAAAAGAGCCTCAAATGGTAAAGATATATGCTTCAGATATTATCGTTACAGACTCTCAACAAGCTACAGGTAGTATCCGTACCGATAATAAATCATACCTCTATATAGCCTGTGTAGGAGGGTGCATTAGTGTCGACGAAATACAATTTTCGGGAAAAAAGGCAATGAAGATAGATGAATTGCTGAGAGGATATAAGTTTGAAGAAGGTTCTTATTTTGAGTAAATCGTGTGACGTCTTATTTATCTATACAGTAAGATTACTTTATCCAAAAGATATATGAATAATTATAGTTTAAGAGTTTTACTATTTCTATTAATAATATTCAGTTCTGATATATTATATTCTCAGATAAAGAAAGACTCTATTGATGAGTATACTTTCGATATTTATGATATTTCCAGAGAAAGGCTGATACCATTAGCTATATATTCTCCATTGCAGGATATTAAAATAGCAGGTATTGTGATAATGAATCATGGCTATGGAAGGAATGAAGGTGGGTCTTATAAAACATATTCTGCTATTACGCGTAAGCTTGCATCAAAAGGTTATTTTGTAATAAGTATTCAGCACGAACTACCTGATGATGATCTTCTGGCGATGGATGGAAATCTGTATGAAACCAGAATGCCTAACTGGCAACGAGGTGTAGAGAATATTCTGTTTACTATAAATGAGATAAAAAAGATACGACCGGACTTAAACTGGGAGAATCTGAACTTAATAGGTCATTCCAATGGAGGAGATATGACAATGTTATTTGCTACACGATATCCGGAGTACACAAAAAGAGCAATTTCGTTAGATCATAGAAGAATGCCGATCCCATTACAGAAAAAGCCTCGGTTATACTCACTGAGAGGATGTGACTATGAAGCTGATAAGGGTGTTTTACCTTCTGTATCGGATCGGGAGAGATATTCAATCCGAGTGATTCAACTTGATGATATAAAACATGGGGGTATGGATGATAAAGGTTCTGTATACCAGTTGGATAAGATAAATAATTTTATATTGGATTTTTTAGAAGACTAATAGTAACAAGCTAAAATAGACTGAAAATTGTAACTTTTGTCACCTTTTAGTTAAAAAATAAAGTAATAAAAATGCAAAAAGTAATTAAATCAACTGATCTGAATCAGGATTTATCATATATATTAGATCAACTGTCATTCGACAGGCTGTTTATTCTTACTGACGAGAATACAGAAAAGCTTTGCTGGCCCTTAGTGAAAGGAAACAAGCGAATTTCCGAAGCTGGTAAGATTATAATCAAAGCCGGAGACAAAAATAAAAATATAGATGCATTGTCTTCCATATGGAAATACCTTTCCGAGAATGGAGCTACTCGTCATTCTCTGCTTATCAATCTAGGAGGGGGAATGCTGACAGATATAGGAGGCTTTGCCGCAGCTACATTTAAGCGTGGAATAAAGTGTATTAATATCCCCACAACCTTACTTGGTGCGGTAGATGCAGCAGTAGGAGGTAAGACCGGAATTAATTTTAACGGGTTGAAAAATGAGATAGGATCATTTGCTCCGGCAGAAACGGTTTTGATCGATTCGGCGTTTTTCCGTAGCCTCGATACTCAGAATTTTTTGTCAGGCTATGCCGAAATGATCAAACATGGATTGATTGATAGTGATAAGGAATGGAAAGCGACGTTATCTTTCGATACTGAGGAAATTGACTACGATAAATTGAAGCAACTGGTTGTTGATTCGGTTGCGGTAAAGGAACGTATTGTGGAAATTGATCCTTTCGAAAGAGGTATCCGTAAGGCGTTGAATCTGGGACATACCATCGGGCATGCTTTTGAGAGTCTTTCTTATGAAATCAATAAGCCTGTACAGCATGGGTATGCAGTTGCATGGGGCATAATATGTGAGTTATATTTATCTCAAAAGTTTTGTAACTTTCCGAAGGAAAAGTTATATAAGACTGTTTATTTTATAAAAGATAACTATGAAGGCTTTTATTTCGATTGCGATCATTACGAACGTTTGTATGAGTATATGAAGCACGATAAGAAGAATGAGTCCGACACGGTTAACTTTACTTTCTTGTCGGATGTAGGAAAAGTAGAAATCAATCAAACCGCAGGTAAAGAAGACATCTTCGATTCAATTGATTTCTTAAGGGAAAGTGTTGGCCTGTAATTATAATATTACAGGTAATATTTCGATCCAGTAATCGTCAGGGTCATTAATGAAATACAGTCCCATGTTATGATTTTCGTAACATACACAACCCATTTCACGATGAAACTCTCTCACTTGGTCATAATCTCCTTCTACGCGTAAGCACAGATGACTTTCGTTATCTCCCAGTTCGTATGGTTGCGGATGATCCTTAAGCCATGTTAGTTCGAGAGAAAAAGGGCTTACGCCATCACCCAGATATACAAGGATGAAGGAGCCGTCGCCGGCTTCTTTTCTTTTTATTTCCCGTAAGCCAAGCGCTTTTTTATAGAAAGCAATACTCTTGTCGAGGTCGGTTACATTAATGTTGAAATGGTCAAATCTTCCTTTTATTTCCATAATCGTTAAATTTATCTGAGTTGCAATATACTAATTTTATATCAGCATGCAAATCAAAATTCAATACTTTCTCCTTTATATTTCCAACTGATGAAGTTGCATCCTTTCGGTGCTGCTAATACCGAGAAAGCGGCAACTTTATCATATGCCTCGTCAAAATGCATGGGTACAAGGGTATTTACTTTTATCGTATCAATAAATTGCTCGGCACCCTTCATATAATCTTTGCCCAATCGTGGGTCGATAGGGAACATAGCCAGATCGATATGTTTTACATTAGCTGCAAGAAGCTTCAATTCGCTTTCATAATAATCTTCAGCTTCTTTAATTTCCTCTTGGGTCGATTCTTCATTCCAGTGCCAGTTGTTCAGGTCTCCGGCATGAAATATAGTTTTATCCTTTATATGAATGAGGTATGAAACGCCTAAGTCTGTAGAACCAAAAGCTTGGATAAATATGTCCTTGTCCTTATATATATCCAGCTTGTCAAGATATATGGCATCTTTAGGTTTAGCCAGATTGTTGTCAAGGATATCTTTAGAGAATATATATGTGATATCTTTTTTGGTTTCTTTCCATTTCAATATTTCAGGATTGAAATGGTCGGCATGAGAGTGAGTAGAGAGAATATATAATTTACCCTTTCTCTTTAGTAACTTGTCTACAATAGGGTCCTTGTCGGAAGAGTCTTTATAGTAATCTATTATGACACTAATTTTTTCTGTCGTAATAACATAACCGCTATGGTAGATGTATGTAAGTTTCATTTTTTTATTATGATATAATTATTTCCTACCTTTTCAACAATATAATTGTCGTTTAGTTCTAACGACCAGTTTGAAGTTCTTATCAATTTATTATTTATTATCATTTCTTCAGCAGGAATTGTTATCTGTTTCCAATTATTTGCAAGGAGGCATCCACCATCCGATACCGTTAGTTTTCCCCATTCGTCTACAGCAACGAAGTTTTTAGGATATATAGATCCAGGCTCACCCATTGCAACAACGTTTCTGGGATCGAACCCAATTTGCGGATTCCTCAAAGATATTGTAAGAATAGGTTTTTGGGTAAATGTTTCTGTATATTGTGCCAGTACTTTATTCTTTTCCGCTTTCCTTATGGTCTCAAGATTATTGATAGAAACATAGTCGTACCTATCTCTTATTTCTATTTGCGCATTATCGAGATCTTCTGATGTTTCAATGGCATAAGCCGTTTTCAATATTTTATTGAGGTTACTATCATATCTTATATCTTTTCTCCATTCAATGTTTGCTTTATCCAAGAGATAGCCATACATAAGCCCCGATAGATAAGCAAATGAACGGACGTAGGACGGGCTGGCTGCGATTCTTTCTTTTGTTCGCAATATTTGTTTTTTTAGCATATCATCCGATGTTGAGCAGAGTTTATGAGCTGTGTATTCAGGTAAGCCCTCGTGTAGTTCAAATAGGTTCTCATTTTTTATTGAACCCTCAAAAAGGGATTGCCTGTATTCTCTAAATATGAGTGCATCATTAATATATTGTTTTACTAACTGAGGATTACTCTCCATAACAGCCTTTTCCAAAGCGTTCCATTCTAATTTGAAATATACTCTTGCCTGCATTTCATCGGCGTGAATATTATCATAGCTTATACCTTCGGGTAGAGAGAGCCCTAATTGCGGCTGGTAATAATGAAACATTTCGTGAATTAGTAATACATTTCTGTTATATTTATCATTAGGTAGAGGAAGACTTACCATAGTAAAATCTTTACCTCCAAAACGAGTCGTTGAATTTGCTATAATCTTATCCGAAGGAAATTTCCCAATATATAGGTTTTCCTTTTTCTGCAACAAGCCTTCGTTGTCTATTTCATTAGATATAACATCTAAAGTTTTAGGCGATATTAATAAGGTTGGTGCGTAGATATGGATGCCCCATAATTTACCATGATCTTTGTCACAGATGGCTTTAACTTCTTCGTAATATATCTGCGCAGAATCGAGAGGGATAGAGCTTTGTCCCCGGGATGGACTGATATAACTAATACTGAAGAGAAATAAAATTATTTTAAACTTCATAATGAAAGATTTTAATATAACAAACGGGGTGATTCTATTAAAATGTAGTTTCTACAAATTTAAGATAAAATCAAAATATTCTGTAATTTAACTTTTTAATAGTATAATATTTTTATAAGATGGGGTAAAATATGTTGTATAACATATATTATTTAAGGAGTGCTTGATTTGTGCTTAAATATTTGTATTTAAGTAATTTATTGTGTGTATGCCTAAATGTGTGTTCGCACACACATTTTGAAATTTGATTAGATATTTGTTATTTTGTTGGAACTTTAATTTAGGAGCTATTTCTTTTATAAAATATATATGTATTCATCGTATAATGCATATCTTGATAGTTTTTAGCTGGACATACAGGTTAGTAGTAATAATATTAAAAAATGCCTTTAGGAATGGCCTGTATTAAGTGAATACCGATACAAATCCTAATATAAAATCGAAATATAAATCATGGTAACACGCAGAAATTTTTTGAAAAGAGCTACCTTAGCTTCAGCCGGACTTGCTGTTGGTGGCTTAGGTACAATGAATGCCGAAAGCTATAACAGGATTGTTGGCGCAAATAGGAAGGTAAATATTGCATATATTGGAATTGGTAATCGAGGAGAGCAAATTATCAGCGACTTCGAAAAAACAGGTCTGGTCAATGTCGTAGCCCTTTGCGACATAGATATGGGTGCCAAGCATACCCAAAAGGTTATGGCTAAATATCCGAAAGCAAAGCAGTTTAAAGATTTTAGGGTGATGTTTGATAAAATAGGTAATGAATTCGAAGCTGTTACTGTAGCAACTCCCGATTTCTCACATTTTCCTATTTGTATGATGGCCATGGCTCATGGTAAGCATGTATATGTAGAAAAACCAATGGCCAGAACTTTCCTTGAAGCTGAATTGATGATGAAGGCTGCGCGGAAATATCCTAATGTAGTTACTCAAGTTGGTAATCAAGGGCATTCCGAAGCAAATTATTTTCAGTTCAAAGCATGGCAGGATGCTGGTATTATTAAAGATGTGACTTCAATCGTAGCACATATGAATAATCCTCGCAGATGGCATGGTTGGGATGTGAATATTTATAAATATCCGGAAGCTCAACCAATACCAAGTACATTAGACTGGATGACTTGGCATTGTGCAGCGCCTTACCACGAATATAATGAAAAGTATCACTATGGTGAATGGCGTTCATGGTACGATTTCGGTATGGGTGCTTTAGGAGACTGGGGGGCACATATTTTAGACACAGTGCATGAATTCCTTGATCTGGGTTTACCATATGAAATAGATCCTGTAAATCTGGTCGGACATAATGATTATTTCTTCCCTACATCGTCTACTATCAAATTTAAGTTCGGCCCAAGAGGTGAAATGCCGGCATGTGATGTAACATGGTACGACGGAATAGATAATTTACCTCCTATCCCTGCCGGTTATGGAGAATCTGCGCTCGATCCTAATATACCGGCCTCCGGTGCAGGAGAGATAAAGAAACAAAGTCTCAATCCAGGAAAAATTATTTATAGTAAAGAATTGACATTTAAAGGAGCTTCTCATGGAAGTACACTTTCAATAATTCCGGAAAGTAAGGCTAAAGATATGGCATCCAAATTGCCGGAAGTACCTAAAAGTCCTTCAAACCATTTCCAAAACTTCCTGTTAGCCTGTACGGGAGTAGAAAAGACACGCTCTCCGTTCGAGATACATGGTCCGCTAAGCCAAGTATTCTCTTTGGGTGTAATGGCTCAGAGGCTGAATACAAAATTCTATTTTGACAGTCGTACAAAACAAATTACGAATAATGCTTTTGCTAACGCTATGTTAACAGGTATACCTCCACGCAAAGGGTGGGAGGATTTTTACAGAGTATAAATGCCCGTTCATTCTGAGTGTAGCAAAAGAACTTAGTGGATACTTAGCTGCACTTGGGATGATATTCTGAATAAGGTTTTAAGAAGTAGTAAATGTACTAAATGATACATCCGATAATTATGTAGGCTGTTATTACTTACATAGATAATAAAATAGGATTGTGTCCTTAAATATTTCAAATTGATGAATAAAAATATTGTATTAGCCATTCTTTTCTTGCTTGCAACAGGAGTATTTGCTCAGGAAAAATGGGAACCATTATTTAATGGAAAAAACTTAAATGGTTGGAAAAAGCTTAACGGCAAAGCTGAATATAAAATAAAAGATGGAGCTATAGTAGGTATCTCAAAGCTCAACACTCCCAATACATTTTTATCTACAAATAAGAATTATGGAGATTTTATCTTAGAATTCGACTTTAAGGTCGATAATGGATTGAATTCAGGTGTGCAGTTTCGTAGTCAGAGCCTCAACGATTATCAAAAAGGACGTGTGCATGGATATCAGTTCGAAATAGATCCTGCTGCTCGCGCATGGACTGGTGGAATCTATGACGAAGCTCGTCGGGGATGGCTTTATCCTCTGACTGTAAATCCATCGGCTCGCACCGCATTTAAAAATGAACAATGGAATAAAGCCAGAATCGAAGCTATCGGTAACTCTATCCGTACATGGGTGAATGGTATTCCTTGTGCCAATATCTGGGATGATATGACTCCTAGTGGATTTATAGCTCTGCAGGTACATTCCATAGGAGATAAAGAGCAAGAGGGTAAAACTGTCAGTTGGAAAAATATTCGTATTTGCACTACCGATGTAGAGAAGTATAAAACTCCCGAGAATAATGATGCTCCTCAAGTAAATTGTATTATTAATACAATTTCGCCAAAAGAAGCAAAAGAAGGTTGGGCTTTACTTTGGGATGGTAAGACGACAAATGGATGGAGAGGAGCCAGAATAAGCTCATTCCCGGCAAAAGGTTGGGTCATAGATAATGGAATTCTGAAAGTAATGAAAAGCGGAGGAGCTGAATCTGCCAATGGCGGAGATATAGTGACTACACGTATGTATAAGAATTTTATATTGAGTGCCGATTTTAAAATAACAGAGGGTGCCAATAGCGGTATTAAATATTTTGTAAATCCAGGCTTGAATAAAGGCGAAGGTTCTGCTATCGGATGCGAGTTTCAGATATTGGATGATGATAAACATCCGGATGCAAAGCTGGGTGTAAGAGGAAATCGTAAGTTAGGTTCTCTGTATGATCTGATTCCTGCACCTGATAATAAACCGTTTAATAAGAAGGACTTTAATACGGCAGTTGTAATTGTTAAGGATAATAAGGTAGAACATTGGCTTAACGGTGTAAAACTATTAGAATATGAGCGTAATAACCAAATGTGGCAAGCTTTAGTGAATTATAGTAAATATCGTGATTGGCCTAATTTTGGAAATGGAGCCGAGGGCAATATACTATTACAAGATCATGGAGATGAGGTTTGGTTCAAGAATGTAAAAATAAAAGAATTGGAATAAGTATTATATTATTCATAAATAGCTCAGGCAAAATCATTGTCTGAGCCATTGTTTTAAAATAAGGGTAGGGAATAAATTGTTAATCCAATAAAAAATATGTATTTTGGCTATCAAAATATGTCCAAATTTCTAAAACCAATCTAATCGAAAATCTATGAAAAGGAAAATAAGAATGGGAATGATAGGCGGTGGCTATGATTCCTTTATTGGAGCTGTTCACAGGATTGCAGCTAATCTTGACGGACAGATAGAATTAGTTTGTGGATGCTTTAGTTCTTCACCCGAAAATTCGAAGAATAGTGGCCGAAACTTATATCTTCCCGACAATCGTATTTATACCACTTATCAAGAAATGATAGAGGTTGAGGCCAAATTACCGGAGAGCGAACGGATGGATTTTGTTAGTATAGTAACTCCCAATCATTTACATTTCGAACCTGCTTTATTGGCTTTAGAAAACGGGTTTCATGTTGTATTGGATAAACCAATGACTTTTACATTAGACGAAGCTCATAAATTGGAAGAGAAAGTCAAGGAGACCGGATTGTTATTTGCCCTAACACATACATATACTGGGTATCCAATGATAAAAGAAGCTCGTGAAAGGGTCTTGCGAGGAGACTTAGGTAAGATACGTCGGGTTTATGTGCAATACTCTCAGGGATGGCTTGCCGACGATGTTGCCGACTCTAACAAGCAAGCTTCATGGCGTGTAGATCCTAAACGTTCTGGAAAAGCCGGTTGTATGGGAGATATTGGTACGCATGCTTTTAACTTGGCTGAATATATTACAGGGCTGGAAGTGGCCGAATTATCAGCTGAACTTAATACGTTTGTGCCTAACCGTTTGCTTGATGATGATGGAGTCGTTCTTATTCGTTACAAAGATGGGGCCAGAGGGATGTTATCCGCAACGCAGATTGCTGTAGGAGAAGAGAATAATTTGAAAATTCAAGTTTATGGAGAAAAGGGAGGCTTGGAATGGTGTCAGGAGGATCCCAATACAATGATAATGAAGTGGGGCGATAAGCCAAAAGAAATAATTCGTACATCAAATGGATATATGTCTCCTGTGGCGCAATATCATTCACGTACACCGGGTGGTCACCCCGAAGGATATATTGAAGCATTTGCAAACATCTACCGTAATTTTGCACAATCGTTGCAATCTATATTGGAAGGGAAGCAACCGACAGCAGAAAATAAAAACTTCCCAACGGTTAAAGATGGAGTAAAAGGAATGCAGTTTATAGAAACAGTTGTCGCATCATCTGCTGCGAACGCTAAATGGTTAGAAATAATTAAATAATAGAATATTATGGCACGTCCTGTAACATTATACACATTGCAATGGGGAGATTTATCTCTCGAAACAGTTTGTCAAAAAGCTAAAGATTTTGGATATGATGGCGTTGAAATCGGGTTACCAAATCATCTGGATGTAAGGAACACTGATGCCGATTATTATGATAATATTAAAAAACTGTTGAAGTCATACAACTTGGACCTTTACACTATATCTACCCACTTGATTGGTCAGGCTGTTTGCGATAATATATCGGAACGTCATAAAGCAATTTTGCCCGATTATATATGGGGAGACGGTGATGCGGAAGGTGTTAGACAGCGTGCAGCACGGGAGTTGATTCGTACAGCTTATGCCGCTAAAATGTTGGGGATTGATACTGTTGTTGGTTTTACAGGAAGTTCTATATGGCATTTTCTTTATTCATTTCCGCCTGTAACCGATGAAATGATAGAAGATGGATATAAGGATTTTGCTAAGCGATTCATCCCTATTTTGGATGAGTATCAAAAACTAGGCGTTAAATTTGCACTGGAAGTACATCCGACAGAAATAGCATTCGATACATTTTCTGCACATCGGGCACTTGAAGCTTTGGGCGATCACCCGGCATTTGGGTTTAATTATGATCCTAGTCATTTGGCATACCAGGGAGTAGACTATGTTGATTTTATATATACCTTTCCCGATAAGATTTTTCATGTACATATGAAAGATGTTTATTGGAGCGACACGCCAAAACAAATAGGGGTGTTTGGGGGGCATTCCACATTTGGCGATCCGCGGAGATTTTGGAATTTCCGTAGTTTAGGACGTGGCAAAGTTAATTTTGAAGAGATTATACGAGCCTTAAATTCGATCGGGTACAAAGGCCCTCTGTCAGTGGAGTGGGAAGATAGTGCCATGGATAGAGAACAAGGTGCAGCCGAATCGTGCCAATTTGTAAAGCAGATTGATTTTAAACCTTCCGATATTGCTTTTGATGAGAATTTTTAGATAGATAAATAAAAAAGAAGGTTGTCTGAAGTAGACAACCTTTTTTCTTTATTTTTTATTTAGTTCGCTATGCTTAATACCATAGGTAAAGTAAATAATGAAACCTAGTACACTCCACCCGATAAGTCTTACCCATGTATTCCAAGGTAGCGATAACATTTGTAAAATGCATATAGCAGCGCCTAATAAAGGCAGAACAGGGCTGAACGGAGTCTTGAACGGACGTTTCAGATCAGGTTGTGTTTTACGAAGTACAACAATAGAGATACACACAATCGTAAATGCCATTAGAGTTCCTATAGACACCAGTTCGCTAAGAACGTGTAGGGGAAATAGACCGGCTATTAGTCCTGTAACAATAGACGCAAAGATCGTTGCATTATGAGGTATGCCATGTTTATCATGGACCTTCGAAAATGTTTTTGGGAGAAGCCCGTCTTTAGATATAGCGTAATAGATACGGGATTGCCCAAGCATCATAACCAGAATAACGGAACTAAGTCCTGCAATAGCTCCTAGCTTGATAAACGGGCTTAGCCAGGCCAGCCCCGATCCTGTACTGTCTATTGCTAGTGCAATGGGAGCGTCTACATTTAGTTCTGTATAGTTAACGATTCCTGTTAGTACTGTCGTAACCGCAATATACAATACGGCACATATAAGCAAGGATATTAAAATTCCTTTCGGCATATCTTTTTGAGGATTTTTAGCTTCTCCTGCAGCCGTAGAAAGAGCGTCAAATCCGAGATAAGCATAAAAAACAACTCCGGCTCCACGCAAAATACCACTCCATCCGAAATGACCAAATTCACCAGTGTTTTCGGGGATATATGGAGTTAGATTTCCAAGGTCTATGTATGATAGTCCAAATCCAATAAATAATAGTATTACAACTACTTTTATAACAACAATGATATTGTTAACAAAAGCTGATTGTTTGATACCTCCAATAAGGAATGAAGATACTACAGCAACTATAAATACAGCAGGAAAGTTAATGATACGCCCGGTCCATACCCAACTATCGTCTTTAAGATGATCGAATGTAGCTCCGGCTATTTGTTCGGGTAACATTATTCCCCAATCTTTAAGTAGACTTAACATGTAGCCAGACCACCATCCTACAGCGACGCTAGAACAGGCAAATAAATACTCCAGTATTAAAATCCAACCGACAAACCAAGCCAGTACTTCTCCCATTGTAGTGTAACTATACGAATATACTCCTCCCGAAACCGGAATCATTGCAGCAAACTCGGCATAGCACAATCCAGCCATAATACATCCTAAAGCTGAAATAACGAAAGAAATAGTAAGTGCAGGACCTGCATACATAGCGGCTGCTTGTCCGGTAATAACGAAAATACCTGTTCCTACTATGGCACCAATACCGAGAGTTACAAGATTGGTTGCGCTCAGACTTCTTTTGAGTCCATCGTTCGAATTTTTCGATTCATTTAAGATAGAAGAAATATCTTTTTTCTTGAATAAGCGGTCTATCATAAAATTAAATTTGTGCAAAAGTAAGTAAAATGAGATAATAATCTATCTTAATTGAGTTAATGGTAGGTAAAATATAGGAATCTAGCAATGTCTTAGACTTTAAGTATTGCAAAAAGAAAGGGGCTTTCCTAGACTTAGATACCCCCCCCCTTAAATATTAATAGGTTGAATGTCAAAGCACAGAGTTTATTCCATTTTCCTCGGCTTGTTTGAGAGCCCATGCCATAATATTGCAATATATAATGGAATTATATACATAATAATGTTGCCTTACACCCCCTATGGGCCTAGCTTCTCCATAATTGGGTTTAGGTGCAGGAGTGAAAGTCCCGGCTTGCCACCAGAAAGGACATATTGTAATACTTTTATTAGTGGGGCTATTGGTCGCGTTAATAGTCGATGAAACAAAACCTCCGTCACCAAAGTATACAAAGTTTTTGTAACGATGCCTAAAACCTGTAATTAAAGAACTGGCCTCAGGATCCTGATTGTCAACCATTAGGTTTGTAGCATATGAATATATTATAATATCCTCTGTCGGTATATTTTTCACTCCTCTTGCCCATGAGGCATCTTCACCCCATTGTTTTCCTCTCACATCACCAAATGGACCATTAAGTATTTCATCATCTACACTAGTCAAAGGATAAATAGCTCCGGGATACCCCTGATAGCTATCCCCATCATAGTTTACACGTCTGCTAAAACCAAAGTCTGCTATAGATGTATTCGCCGGCGCTCCCCATATAGCTTTCATCAGATTAGTAATAGTACCTCTAGGGTATGTCAATCCAGCATCAAGGTATCCATTCCCTTCATTGAAGACTATAAGGATACCACCTTTATTGACATAGTTGGCAAAATAATCTGCTTCAGAGGCTCTTAGATATGCGTCTTGGGCTATGATGCAAATATCTACAGGTGGTTGGCCATTTGTTCCTTCCAAATATCCTCTGATTGTATTTATTCCACCTGCTATATCTCCTGTAAATGAAAGATGAGTTAAATCAATCTCTTCAACCTTAACTATGCTGTTTTCTAATAGGCCAAAATTATTCGGCGACTTAGTAACTTTGTATGATCCTGTTCCCGGGATAGTTGGAGACCAGCCAAAAGTTGTTTCGTTTGTTCCGATTCCTATAACTCTTTTCTTGGATATTAATACTGTGATTTTAGCATTACATGTTGCTACAGACTTAATGCTGTTTGATGTAATTGTAAAATATTTGTCATTGGTGTTTGTCGGAGTGCCATATCCAATTAGGGTTATAGTCTGAGTTCCTGGCACCAGCTTTCCTTTGGCCTCAAAATAGATGCCATCGATTGTGTTTGTTTTAATTATATAAGAAGCCCCTTCAGCAGCAGCATCTGCCACAATGTTCATAGTTATATATTGTTGCAGAGTTGGTAGGCTTGGATTGAGTGATTGATTTATTATGTATGTACCAAAGACTTTAATAGTTCTACAGTCCATGGTGTATAGAGGCTTTACAGAAGAGTTTTCAATAAATAACCGTTGCTGACACAATTCTTTATCATTGAATTTTACAGATATGTAATCGCCTGCATTAGATCCGTTGTCTGGAAGAGTCGGTTTTATTGGAGTACCTGCGCCCGGTACTGTAAGAATATATTCTCCTTTACTAAGGAAAATTCCCGAAATTGTGAAAAAATAGCCGTTGTCTATTCCTGTATTATTTCCGGAAGTATCGGACTGTGTGGCGGTTGCTGAAATTGTGTATGCTCCTATTTTAGTTACAGTAACTTTGATTTGCATAGTATGTCCTCCATCCAGACTTTTTTTATCAATATATTGTCCTGTGAATGAAATATCGTTACAATTTATTGTTGCTACAGCAGAGCCAATTTGTTGCTGAAAACAAATCCATTTTTCACCATCCCACTGATTGAGCCCTTGGCATAAATCTTCATCATCCACCTTCTGCATATTGTATACAATCATGCCTCTGTGTGCAGGTTTCTTTGTGTTCTGATATTCAGGATACTCCGGGCTGGAAGTTAATGTATCCGATATGTTTACGAAAGGTAATAAATGGTGTTTTTTTAAGAGTTGTACACGAGGGAGTATTAGTCCGCCATGCTTAACATTTACATCACCTATAGGTGCATTATCTATATCTTTTATCTGTAGAATAGCATGCTCTACGGGTGGCTCTCCTGAGCCGATTGTTACTTGAGCATATAAATTAAAAGATAAAAGAAGGGCTGAAAGTATACAAAGAAACTTTCTATGTAGAAGTGGTTTCATGATAGAGTATTTATCTAATTTATTGATTTAATTATGGGCCTTTCTTTATTCAGACGGAGAATACGATGTTTTTAATTAATTTTTCATTTCGCAATATATATTCTACCTCTTTTAAAACAATATAATTA
>NZ_JAEPKU010000267.1 GCF_016652235.1 Dysgonomonas sp. Marseille-P4677 | reverse complement strand
CTTAGATATTGATTGGCAACGAGGGCATTCCATATAGATAGTTTCTTATAAAGATTAGAAATCTATGCCAAATTATCAAATCCGATTATTTTAAGTACTCCATAAAAATTAATGACGTATTTTACTCCGATATAATGTAATATGTCATTCAAGTGATCTTTGAGATTTTGGAAGTTAAGAAAAGCATCAAGAGGCAACCATTTATATTTAATGAACCTCCAAAGTATTTCAATCTTATTTAATTCAGGTGAATATGGAGGTAAGAAAAATATATATAGATCTTGTTTTTGCCATTGGATTATTTTTGATTTGAACAATTTGCTTCTATGAATAGGAGCATTATCTAATACAATAACGGTCTTTTTGCTTATGGCTTCATTAAAAAGATCAAGGTAATTACCCAAATCGTTGGATTTTATACAGCCTTGTATCGTATAGTGCTCCATTTTAGAGTCTATGGTTAGCAAGCCAAATACAGTTAATCTATTTGATTTTCGACAAGGAATAAGTATCTGACTATCCTTATGTTGCCATGCATAAGGAACATTCGATGTAAGCCCAAAATGAGATTCATCTCCATAGTATAAATAGTATAAATCAATAAACCCTTCTTTGTGTAAATCGATGAGCGAATCCAATTCTTTGGCTTTTGATTCGAAGAGTTGCTGATTACGAAAAGGTCTGAGAGATTGTCGAGTTCTTCTCCATCTATAGCCCAAGGTCTTTTAAGAAATTCTGTAAAGTAAATTTACAGACTGAAATATTGTATTTGGATAGAAGTTCCTCTAAGATAGGATTTAGGTTACGACTATGCTCTTTTATCAGATCAGGTAATATCAGGTAATAGATTTTTGACTGATTCGAGTTTTACTTTTGCTCCACGATTGGCTGATATAGATAAGGTTTGGTACTTATCTTCTACTGATGCCCATGCATTAAAAGGCGCTCAAGGCTACGACGAGAAACATTTACTAATTCACTCACTTCTTTAATAGAACGTTCTTGATTCGAATAAAGCAAGCTTAAACAACGTTTACGAACAACAGAATTGAGGCTGGCTTTATGTAAGTATTCTAAATGATTCTTTTCTTCTTCTGATAATATGATAAATCTCATAACATATTTATTATGAGATGAATTTACTTAATTTAATGCAAATATGAAATAATACGACAATAAATATTTTAAATTACTTACTGATTAGTATTATTATTTGTTTTACTCTGATAACAGCGTATCTCACTCTATAAGCAACTATGTAAAGATAATAATAGATGGAGGTATATTTGTCTTCAATACAAGCCTAATTGGGAATTTATGTAAATTCAATGTAATCATATTTTCTTGATACTATTTCTGTTTGTTTTATCATTTCTTCTTATTTCAAGGTTTGTCAACTTGCTTATTTTTAAATTGTTGAAATTTTAACGATATAAAATTAGAAAAAAAATAGTCAAACAACTTGCAGAATTGATAAAAAGCAGTATCTTTGCATCCGCAATCCGAGAGAGGGTTTTGATCTAAAAGTTAT
>NZ_JAEPKU010000266.1 GCF_016652235.1 Dysgonomonas sp. Marseille-P4677 | reverse complement strand
GTAAAATATTTTCCATAATACAAACTTATAAATATTTTTTTATTGTATAAGTATAAATTTCAGGCTTATACCAAAATTACTATTAGTTGTGGGGTATGCTGACGATGAAATTAACGGTTTATTGAGAATTCGATCATAAAATGCTCTTAAAGTTAAAGATCTGCTCATAGCATAGTCGGCCGATATTTTTATTGTAACAACAGTGGTTCCACTTGTCGCTTGGGTAAAATTCTCTTGAATTTTACGGAGTAATGCTTCTACGGTCTTATGCGAAAGATCCGCTTTAACATTTAAATCATTATTAAATTGTTTCGAATCTTTAGATGTTAGTCCGATCAAACGATTAAATTCATTTATACGATAGCCTATCCCTACAACAAATTCTTTTTGTAAAGACTCGACTATTTGATATGATGCCATATTGAGAGTCAAAGTGCGAGCGTTATTATAGCGAGTATTTATAGACATATTATTATTTAAAACACCTTCTACTCCAAATAACGGATTAAAAACTTCTGATATACCCACAGATGATATATTATATGGGGAAGAAGGTATTGGATTCCCACTCAATACATCGCGTATATAACCCAAATCATCATCTGTTTGTCCACCGGCCTGCAGCCAACTCGAGAAAGAAGTATAATTACTTACCTGATAAAAACAGTTGTATGCATGATTGAGACGAATAGATTTAAATCTTTGCTTTATAAATGCAACATTAGATAATCCATCATAAGATATTGTCCAGTTAGGTAATATAGACAATAAAGAAGGAAAAGCTGTCAAAGAAATATTGTCAACATCACGACCTGTATATGCTGCAATAAAAGCAGGTATAAGCACATCCGCAGAATTAATATCAACAGCGCCATAATTAGGATTGTAGCGATCGCCCTGATGTAAAAAACCACCTTCGGACAAGAAACCTCCTACCGGATAATTAGTATTTCTATATTTAGTTTCCAATCTATTTTTTACAATAGTCCTATTCTTTAGAAAGTCATTAAAAGCTTTCGAATAATAATTATTTTTAGCATTACTACTCTTTAATGCTGAACTTAATGCAATTGTAGTCATAGAAAAGTTTCCACCCAGATTCCGTGTTGTGTTTGGGGTATCACCATCTAATAACATATATTGAACTTCTGTTCTTCTATTATTCTCATGATTAGCATTCAACTCTATCTTGAAATCTTTAAAAGGCTCTATCTGCGCTCTAAATTCAAATTTCTCCGCATTGTTAAATACTGAAGGAGAAACATTCAACTCATTTCCTACCAACCAACCTCTATCTATAGACTTCTCAATAAAATCATTACCTCCTTCGAGCCCAAAAGCAAATCCTAATCCCGGAACCATCCCATATTCCGATCCTTTTTGACCAAAAACATCCCCTATTCCGGGTCTAAAACCTGACACATAGGTTTCGTTGCGACGCGAATAGTTAAAACCAAGTGTCCGTACAGACATTAGCCCTCTGGCTGAATAGTCAGCTATATCTTTCAATATTCTCGATCCCCCAGAATCCTTATAT
>NZ_JAEPKU010000265.1 GCF_016652235.1 Dysgonomonas sp. Marseille-P4677 | reverse complement strand
TAAAAGAGCATTAATAGCTTCTACTCTTTTCATCATGGAAGCATCACTCATCCTGATTCCACCGAGAATTGTTCCATAACCTTTAAGAACTCCTCTTTGAATATAGTATCTTCTCCTGAAATCTGATTTTACTCTATAATCTATGACTGATATATAAACTATAACATAATGTGGAATTCTACCAATGAACTACCATATTAGATTTTCTATAAGGCTTGTTAAGGAGTAAGAAAATGAACGCTTCCTATTACAAGAGGTAAGATCAGGATAATCCAGAGAACTATTAATATTCCTTTTATATATGCAATTCTTTGGTTTTCTTTTTTCCATTTATTCTCTATTCTTTGATATGTCTCTCTTGTAAAAATGAATAAAGCATTAACTATCATTATTACTATAGGCAATGGAGTAATAAAAAGCATAAATTCTTCTTTAGTATTGAATTTTCTGATATTACAAAGGCTAAACAAAAACATCAGAACTGATATCTGCATCATAGAAACTATTGCCGAAGCGTATATTTCCGGATGTGTTTTATCAATCTCTTTCTTTTTATAAAAAGAACATATTCTATAAAAAATATAATAAAAAAAACTCATCATAATCATTTAAAGGGAAAAAATGCAGGATAAATAATCCCATTTGTGGTTTTCATATATGGTAATAAAACCTCTTCAGCCCACTTGTCTCTTACAACGTCTGTTGCAGACCAATAACCTGATATAGCAGCCCCTTGAGGTCCACAGAAACTAAGAACAGTAAAAGGAGCATTGAAGATAGATTTCGCAATACCAACAGGATCTTCATTTTTAAATGAATTATACGCATCATAACCATAAGAAGCAACACTTAAGTACGACAATATATTACCTCCTAGTTTTGCATATCCTCCTACTTTAACTCCAAAAGCAAAATTAGTCTTAGATGCTTTAATAAAACTTGTTGTATGAGCTGTTCCTCCATAATATCCCATTTTATAAACCTTATTGCTTAATCTAAATCTACCGGATTTTGCTAAATTTATATCAGAGGTATATCCACCCCATATTGTTGCCGCTCCAAGAGACATAAATCCATTTCCCATGCCTAAACCATCTTTTGCGCCAAAACCTTGATAATCTTTATAAGAGATTCCATCTATACTGAAGTCCGAGGATTCATCATCAAAAACTGCATAGTCATCAGCAGATATTTTTTCGACACGTTCCCATTGATCGCCAAATGATTGCGATTCAACAGTTTTTCCTGAATTCAAAGCCGCCAAAACACGTTCTATTTCGGCTGGATCACTGGTAGTCCACCAATCCATTCCCGTAGGATCAGTATACTTCAATGGATTATTTCCGACATACGCGTACGGCGACCAGCTATAGTAACTCTCTGCATGTGGATCCACACTGGTAAACCTTCCCACTGCACTTTCATAATACCTGGCCGAGTAATCATAAAAGTTGAGCTGGTGCATGCCATCCAGTTCCTCGTCGTTGTACTTGTACGCCTGTTTTTTACTGTCATCGTACTTTTCGGAAAAAGCATACCAAACATCTAAGACAAACGAGAGAATTGATGATCAAAACATATTATTATAAATA
>NZ_JAEPKU010000264.1 GCF_016652235.1 Dysgonomonas sp. Marseille-P4677 | reverse complement strand
ATTTGTAAGAAAATGATAAGGCAATAATAAGCAGCATAACCAGGCCTGTCATGGTCAGGAATACCCACGATGATTTTATATCGATGGATATCCGGTGTTCGACCTTGCGCTTTTCGGTTCGTAAAGACTGCTTCAGCTCTTCCATCCCAGATACTATTTTCTCCCCGGATCGGTTGATTGCTTCCTGCAGTTCTGTCAAGCCCGCTTTATCCAAGCTATTGGCGCTAGAGTATTGTGTGGTTTCCTGTTCTGATTCTCTGGTATTAATCTTTTTTAAGAGCTGTTTGATTTCTTCAAACATGGCACTTACTGTCGACATATCACTCATATTATTTCATTTTTAAGTTTATACTTTTATCGTCTTATTCCTTTCTTTTTGCGTTGGCGTTTCTTCTCTTCATAGTCCAACCTCTTCCTGAACTGATTGTCTTCATAATCTTCCCCGTGAGGCTGGAATACGGACATACCGCTGAGCCCATCCAGAATAGAGCCTATAACGCCAGCCGATTGTTCTTGTCCGGTCTGATTTGCATTAAGCTGTGCTTGGGTTTGAGCATTGGAGATATTGTTTCCCCTAAGTTGTTTATCTATCTTGGAATAGCTAAACGTCCGGTCTACTTTGGAACCGTTAAAAGAATAATTATTCTTAGTGAAGACTACTCCCTGTACTTCATCGGTTTGCCCTTTATGTTTAAATCTGGTTTCAATACCGTGTTCTTTAAGCCTGCCTTGAAGCTGATCCCAGTTTCTACATTGCGGGATAGCATCTTTTAAAGCGTGATAGATCTCATACCTGGTCTTATCCAGCTCTTTGAGACGATGTTCTTTGACTTTCTCTTTCCCCCGGGCAATATGCAAGCCGTATTTCTCGGTCAGTTCCCTGCAAATCTTTACGCTTCTGATCCTGTCATTCTTATCGCATATCGTCTTTCCCCTATTATCCACACGGTTAAAGCAGAGGTGGACGTGCGGATGTTCTTTATCGATGTGCCGGGCAACGATATATTGGGTATCGGCAATACCCATTTTCTGCATATATTCTTTGGTCACCTTGACCAGGAACTCGCTTGATAGTTTGTCTTTATCTTCAGTAGAAAAACTTAGCGAGATATGGCAAACACTAAGTCCTAATTTAGGATTTAGCCCGGCTTGGGTAATAAAGCTGTGGATAATGACGCCGCTGCTTTTGAGCCTCACTCCTTGAGCCTCCAACAGTTTCGCATCTTTCTCTTTATCGAGTATATACCTGATGCATTTATTGAAGCTCTTTCCCTTTACGATTTTAGCTATCATTGCCTTAACTTTTTAAGAAGATCATCAAACCGTTCAGCCAACAGGCGGAGTTCGTCCCGTACAGCAGTGTAGCCCTGCACATTCGCTTGTCTGGCCAGTTGGTTCAGGTTATTGGCCATCCCTGACAGATTCCGGATATAGCCTGCTAATTCTGCCGATAAGCGTTCTTTAATGTAGCCTTTCTTCAAGCAGGCACGGACAAAGTCGCTGGTAGTGGTTCCTGCTTTTTTACTTTAGACCGCAGGGAATAATATTCTTCTGTTCCCAACTTTGTGTTGATACAATAGGCCTTTTTCTCTCCTAATTTTTTCTTCG
>NZ_JAEPKU010000263.1 GCF_016652235.1 Dysgonomonas sp. Marseille-P4677 | reverse complement strand
ACTTTAAAGAATATATAACATACTGTATCCAGTAATTGGCCATGTTATGAAAAAACAATTATTTATACTGTTAATGATCATCTGCTGTAAATCCGTATTTATATCTTGCCAAAATAAACAGCCTACGAAAAACGAAAAAATACCATCAACCATGAACGATAGTCTACGATATAATTATAAAGCTATAGAATTAGTTGTTAGATTGAAAAATAAAGGAATTAAGGATAACCAGATACTAGCTGCGATAGAGAAAATACCCAGACATGTTTTTGTCTCCGAGAATTTAGCAAATCATGCTTATGAGGACAAACCTTTACCAATAGATAAAAACCAAACCATCTCACAACCCTATACTGTCGCTTTTCAATCTGAATTGCTACAAATAAAACCAAACGAAAAAGTTTTAGAAATAGGAACGGGAAGTGGCTATCAGGCAGCAGTACTTTGCGAAATGAAGGCAAAGGTTTATAGCATAGAACGCCAACAACAATTATACCTCAAAGCCAAAGAAGTACTTAGCAAATTAGGCTATCATCCTATGCTGTTTTATGGAGACGGATACGAAGGGTTACCTGATTATGCTCCATTCGATAAGATACTCATTACGGCAGCAACCAAAGAATTTCCTAAAAAGCTGCTTGAACAGTTAAAAATAGGAGGGCTAATGGTAGCCCCCATAGGAGATAGTAACAGGCAGATTATGACAGTTGTCAAACGCATAGGTGCTGACGAATACATAGAATCGGAACACGGTGCCTTTGTTTTTGTACCGTTGCTGAAAGGGGTGGAGGAATAAAGAGGTATAACAACGTTGTCGAACTTAACTTTTAATAATGGTAAATATTAAGGTGAAGTTTGGAAAATAATTACTTAAATAGAAATCAAGGAACATGAAAATGCTAAAATTAGGAGGCTACATAAATATACTAATAGCCGTTGCCCATATTATTTGTTTATTAAACGCTGACTATTTCTTTGAAATTACAGGAGTTGGGGGAAATATGCGCAAAAATGCAGAGATACATCCTCTGCTGCCTTATGCCATGACGGTTTTTGTTGCTGTCATCTTTCTCATATTTGGGCTTTATGGGCTATCCGGAGCCGGAAAAATTAAAGAATTACCCTTATTGAGAATAGGAGTTTTCACTATTGCTGCCATTTATCTGTTAAGAGGGATAATAGGCTCTATTATTAATATCGGGTTCGAATCCTCTTTCCTGTGGTATCACCTATTATTTTCCCTTTGCGCCCTAGGAATAGGTTTATTGTTCTTATTGGGTGGCCTAAAAGCATTTCAACAAAATACATCATTATGAGTTTTGCTAATCGGTCCATCGTTCAATTATTCAATAGCTGCATCAACAATGCTGATATTGAATCTTTAGCTGATTTAATGACAGAAGATCATATTTTTATTGACATGGAAAACAACCGAATAGAAGGAAAATATAATTGTATTACTCAAGCTTGGAAACCTTTCTTTAAACTGTTCTCTAATTATCAAAATATTTTTGAGGAAATAATTTTCAAAAAAGACTCTACTGTAATTATAAAAGGATTTTCAATTTCTTCGGATGAAAGATTGAATAATCTTCGAGCAATTTGGTTTGTTGAGATAAAAGAGGAGAAAGTAAGTTTATGGCGCGTATATCCTGATACTAAAGAAATTCGTAATATGCTTAATCTTTAATTATAAAATTATCATATGATATTTAAT
>NZ_JAEPKU010000262.1 GCF_016652235.1 Dysgonomonas sp. Marseille-P4677 | reverse complement strand
GAATGTTTGTTCCCATATAATTCTGGCCGAACAAACACTAGTATCTCCATCTTTCATTTCCAATACAAATACGTCTTCTTTTTCTTCTCTTTCGAGAATATCAAGCTTTGCTCCATAACGACCTTCCGAAACATAATTGATTTCTATTCGACGAATTTCTTTTTCCTTAAACATATCAATATCGAATACATCAACAAAATGCTCGATATACTTCATGCTATTGAGGTGTTTATTTATATCGACATCGCTATATTTGACTACAAAATCAGTAGCAACGATAAAATTCTCTTTTAATGTCGGAATTTTAGTCATATCCTTTATCGGATTCTCTTTTTCAACAACATAGTCGGACAAACCCTTTAATTCCAATACATTTGTAGGTTTACGAGTTTTCAGATCGATAGATGCCCAAAGCGATTTTGCATAACCAATTTGCTTACCGTCACTATCTTCAAATGAAAAATGACGCTCAGTGAATAATCTGTTGACATTCGCAACCCATGTATTAAGAGTCATTATTGTATCATTTTTAGGATACTCAAATATCTCAATAGCTATTCGGGATAATACCCATACTCGGTCTTGAGAGGTCATAGATGAATAACCGAAACCACGTTCTTCGGCGTGTTTTGTCGCCGCCTGCAACATAAACCCACCAATCATTGGAAGTGTCGCTTTGCCTCTAAAGTCTGTTAAGTAAGCATCTATTTCAAATTCGTATTTGCCTATAGGAACAATCATTTTTTTTTATATTTTATAACTTTCAAGTGTTGGTTAAAGGTATTATTATTTATTATATTTCTTATCCAGTTCCGCTAACATATCACTTAACCTTTCTATTTTCGATTTAGTAATAGCAACACGTCCCGAACGAATAAATTGTAGTACTCCTATCGTCTTACTCAACTCTTCAAACAAGTCTTGCGTTTCCTGATAATGTCCTGTTTTTTCCAAAACGACACTATTCTCATTTATATCTAGGATACGGGCGTTATGGTTACGTATAAGGGTTTCTACAGATTCAATCTTTAAAAACTCAGAAGTAGATAATTTATAAAGAGCTATTTCCTGATGAATCAATTCGTCATTCGTGTTATAATACGATTTTAATACATCTACACGTTTATCTATTTGTAGAACCACCTTTTTTACCATTTCTTCATCACAGAAAACTGTAATAGTAAACTTATGAATACCTTCTATAGCCGATGCTGAAACAGATAGTGTTTCGATATTCAACTGACGGCGTGTAAAAACACTAGTAACCTGACTCAAAAGTCCAACTGTATTTTCTGAAAATATCGTTATCGTATATAATGTTTTATCTTGCATAATATTGGTTTTAATATCAATCTGTTTTTATTCGGTAAACTATCCTGAAATATCTGAAGTCTCTGATTTTATCAAAGTCCATTTTTTTCCATTAAACTTATACGTCTGTTCATGAAGCTCGCCTCGCCAAGATGTATAGGTCGTGGTAGTACTGTCTGTATAATCAATCTCCGGCAACGTATATACATCGTCTAATATATCTGTCGAGTAATACATATCTTCATCCGGATCATATATCCAGAATAGAAATTTATCTGGAGGATACGACGGGATAAATTCCATCATTGCTATATCTGGATAACCATCAAAATTAAAGTCTTCTTGAAAGATTGCATAAACAGATTCTACTGGATGTGCATCTACAGAAAGACAATATTCCGAGCCTGTCTTTTTATTTAGAACATATAATTCAGTAATATTG
>NZ_JAEPKU010000261.1 GCF_016652235.1 Dysgonomonas sp. Marseille-P4677 | reverse complement strand
CTACTTTTTTCTATAATTATATAATCTCCTTTATTCCGGTATGAAAAATCGGATCTTAGCTGCAGAACTTTAAGTGCCTGCTCTATACCATCCTTAATTTTAAATTTTCCGGTATATTTATCGGTAAGTATACTTTCATTTTTGATCTCAAATTCTATGGCATAACATTGGCCAAGCCTCATTAATAAATCTTTCATCGATTCATTTTCAAAACAAAGCAAACCATCCTTCCATTCGAAATAAGATAAATTGGATATTGGGCTAAGAGAGACTTCACCGTTCTGATAATCGAGTTGTTCATTTGGATGTAAACTAAATTTCTTTTTAGAAGTATTCAGTTCTATGTCGACAGCCCCCGTCAATAATGAAGTTCTCGAATGTTCTCCTTCATCGAAAGAGCGAACATTAAATTTTGTACCTAAAGCCTTCACTGAATAATTTTTAGTATGCACTATAAATGGATTATCTTCATTAGCGGCAACCTCGAAAAAAGCTTCGCCATCGAGAAACACATTCCGACCATCAGATCCAAATCTGGAGGGAAATTCTAAGCGACTTTGAGCATTAAGCCACACAAGGGATCCATCCGGCAAGACTAGTTGCCCGTACTGTCCTGCAGGCATTATCATAGTTAAAACTTCATCATCTATCTCTGTTTTATGGAAGTATTGTTTATAACCCCAGTATGATGATATTAGGACAAGGATAGCAATTGCAGCTATTTTGCTAAACTGTAATACAAGACTACTTTTTCTTGTTTTTTTATGTACAGGGAGCTGATTTACATTCTCGGGAATTTCAATCCATGCAGAAGCATCATAAATTTTACGAAGTCGCATATATTTTTTCAGGTTTGCCTCATCGGCATATACCCAATCTACAACCTTTTCTTTTTCTTTATCTGTAGCATCTCCCGAAATATATTTGTACAATAAGTTTATATCCATTTTCCTATAATATAAAGATATTTATTCACCTCTTTATATTAAACGAATGAGTATGGGGAGTACCCTAGTAAAAAATAGTAATTATATAAAAATGGAAAAATAGCGATAAGATTAATATAGTCTTTAAGACTCTCTCTCAACATCTTAAGAGCAATACTAATATGATATTCAACACCTTTTTCTGTGATACCCAGTTTTTTTGCAATTTCTTTATTGGTTAGAAGCTCGAATCTGCTAAGCCTAAATATTTCCTGAGTCCGATCCTTCATTTTCAATATTGTAGCATCTACTATATCCTGTATTTCCCGAACCAATATTTCATCATAAGAAGAATCTTCTAAACTCATGATTCTCAGCTCAAGTTCCCTTTGATTTATAGTATTTAATTTATCTAAGACCTTTTGTTTTACGACTAAATGTCTTAGATAATCCAGAGACATATTTTTCAATATCGAAAAAAGGAAAGGTGTAATATTATGTTCTATATCATTTTTATGCTTAAGTTCTTGCCATAGTTTTATTATGGCCTCGGATACAATATCCTCAACAGCATCTTTATCGTAGACATAAGAGCGTACGAATGAATAAGCTTTATTATAATACTTATCGTATATTTCTTTTATTTTTAGATCTTCTTTCAAATCTATCGTTATTTGGGGCAAATTAGAAACTTCTTTAGATTTAGGAGGAGATCAGAATTTTAAATATATATTGAATTTTCTATACGACAACATCGAAAATTCCTTCATAGACTAATTTACCTGTTGTTTCTCTTACTCCACCCGAATCTCTCGACAAATAAGCCTTATGCTTT
>NZ_JAEPKU010000260.1 GCF_016652235.1 Dysgonomonas sp. Marseille-P4677 | reverse complement strand
CATGATATATTCTGTAAAATATTTGTAAATAAAAATGAATTAAAAAATATTCAGAATATTAAATATTACTTGTTCAGAAGCCTGAAAAATAGATTGATAGATGTAAGTAGACGGAAAAGTGAACAGAGCAAAGACAGTCTTGACAATTACACCTTTTCTGTTGAGGTATCGGTGGTCGATATGATGATCGATGACGAGGAAAGATTATTCTTGGAGAACAGAGTTAAATACTTGATGGAAAAACTAACTAGTAATCAAAGAGAGGCTATATATCTACGATATATGGAAGAGATGGAATACGAGGAAATAGCCTTACTCTTGAATATAAACCCCGAATCTGTACGCAAATTAGTTTATCGAGGCATAGATAAGTTGAGAGAACATTCAACCTTGAGTATAGCTCTCATTTTATCAGTCTATTTCAAATCTTTATAAACATTTTTTTATAAATCTTGATTTTTATTCAAAAAAACTGTCCACAAAAAAAAGGTTTAATCGTCATTATTAGACAGAGCTGTTATATCTGTTTAAGGGAATAATGAAGGATAATAAATCTCAAAATAAATTAAGCTATATAGACTTCCTCAATGATGATGAATTCTTAAAATGGCAGCTTTATAAAAGTATCGAACAGGAGGAATATTGGATAGACTATGTCAAACGGAATCCCGAATGTGAGGATGCATTTGAACAAGCGATTGAAAAATTTAGTAAAATAAAACTGAATAGAAAGAAACTATCGGACGAAGAAACTGAGAAACTCTATAATAAAATAGTCCACAGTTCTCAATTGAGATTGGAACAAAAGAAAAAGCTTAAATATTATTGGACAGCAGCTGCAGTTGTGATTGTATTGATAACATCTGCTGTATTTACACGTTTGGTGAACGAACAACAACACAATAATACTTCTAACCCTGATTTGGTAATAACAGGAGAAGTGATGCCTGAAAAAGATATACAATTGATTTCGGGGAGCAGGATAGTAAATATAGATCAAAATGCGGATTTATCATTAAATGCACAAGGTGAAATATCTGTCCTGAAAGAATCTGAAGTAAAAGAATCCACATATAACACAGCGGAAGTTAATCGCTTGGTCGTACCCTATGGTAAGCGATCCACATTATTATTGCCTGATGGAACTAAAGTATGGCTAAATTCTGGAACGGAGCTTGAATTCCCCTCCAATTTTGAGACCAAGGAACGACGCATCCATGTAAAAGGTGAAATTTTCATCGATGTGGCCGAAAATAAAAATATGCCCTTTTATGTACAAACACCAAAATTGACTGTAAGGGTATATGGAACCACATTTAATGTCTCCAGTTATGCCGATTCAGAAGAATCTGTAGTATTGGTTGATGGTAAGGTGGAAATACAAGCCGGAAGTAAAATTCTTTCTTTAAATCCGGGAGAACTATTTTCTATAAACCAAAATAAAATTACACATGAGAAGGTAGATGTAAATGGATATATCAGTTGGAAGGATGGTTTCTTTATCTTCAATAAAATTCCTATATCTGTTATCCTTAAAAAGATAGGAAGATATTATAACGTGAATTTCAACGACAGTGAACTGAAGCTTTCAACAAAGACCTGTAGCGGGAAACTAATCTTGTCTGAAGATTTCGAACAAGTGATGGACATCATTTGCGTAATCTCAAATACAACATATTCTCGGTCAGATAATACGATTCTCATAAGCGATAAAAAATAGTCTTACTATTTATTCAATTGAAACTAAATATAGAATAGCAA
>NZ_JAEPKU010000259.1 GCF_016652235.1 Dysgonomonas sp. Marseille-P4677 | reverse complement strand
TGATATCATTTGCAGAAGTTGCATATAATCCTATTAAAGCACCGGTAAAGCCTCCTGCCACATTCGTGGATAGAATGTCTCCCGACACCGTCCCTCCCAAATTATTAAAATTAGTATTATCTAACGAATAATTGAATCTATATTCATCACCCTGAGCTGATACTTGCAGGCTGATAGGCTTGCTTATATCTATTTTTTCACTTGCTAGAATCGTAGATTGGCCTTTTTTCGTCCTTTCCAAAACCAGATAATAGTCACTACCTTTTTTCATCAAGCCATATACATAATTAAATGATTCACTTTGATAGCATGTGATACCGGCTAAGTCGTTTTCTGACTTAGGCAGGTAATCCATAGTAACTGTGGCTGTGAAGTTTTTATGTTGTTGTCTGTAAAACAAAGTCGATATAGGTTTCACTTCTTTGATATTGATTGAAAAAGGATTTATTTGCAACCCTTTCTTTGTTACTTTAACAAAGTCTTCTTTCCAACTTCTTACACCAATCCATCTATCATCTAATTTGTCAGATGAAAAGTTATCGGTGAAAGTGAAATTGCCATTCGGGAAAAAGCCATTACTTCCTGTTTGATTACGTACTCCTTTCGGCATCTTTAATTTAGGTTCCATTGGTATAAGTCCATTTTCAAAAACCGGGAATGTACCACTCCAATCGGCAGGCAATATAAATGTCTCACGTCCTGTATTTACCCGATCCTTTTCATTGGGACGAATAGCTAAAAATACTCCGTAATATTTACCATCAGGGCCTTCAACTAAATCGGCATGACCTGCCCAGTCCACTTTATTTTCTCTATTAGGTGAGAAATATCTCTGAGTCAGAATAGGATTGCTTGGCGCAGGTCTATATGGACCTTTTGGCGAATCACTTATAAAAACAACTTCACTATGCCAGCCACCTGTTCCGCCTTCTGCACACATCAAGTAATAACTACCATTCTTCTTATAAATGTGAGGAGCTTCAATCCATATCGGTTTTTTAGTAATATCTACTCCTCCGTTGACTATTATTTGATCGGTGCCTTCGATTATTTGATCTTTTTCCAGATCATATTCCCAAACTTTAATTACACGATGCCCATTATATAATTCTTCGCCTCTGTTTGGTGCATCGTTATGCACTACATAAGCTTTGCCATTGTCGTCAAAAAATATAGATGGATCTATGCCGTCAAATTTAAGTTTGATAGGGTCACTCCATCCTTTATGAGGATCTTTTGTCTTTACCACTATATTACCGAAGCCTCCGGCAAATTGGGTAGTAATCATGTAAAAGGTGTCGTTATACTTATTATATCTGATTACCGGAGCATAGATACCCATACTTATACCCGCTGTTTCGACCTTCAGTTGGGAAGGTTTGTCAAGGACATGACCTATCTGATTCCAATTAACCAAATCCTTTGAATGGAAAATGGGTACTCCCGGAACCATCGAAAAAGATGAGCAAACTAAATAATAATCATCTCCTTTACGTGTAATACTTGGGTCAGGATAACAACCTTGAAGGATCGGATTGTAAAATTCATCCGGTTTTAAGGGGTTTTCATTGTAAATCTTATCATCTCCACTATATACAAAATTTGTAAATACCGGCACAGCTCCCGATGGTGCTTGCTTTTTTTTATCCACTGCACATACCTCCGGTAAAGAAGATAACATAAAAATGATAATTAACGACGTTACTTGATACGTCTTTAATAAAATAGATCCTAAATTCATCTCGTTCATTGTATATTTATTTTA
>NZ_JAEPKU010000258.1 GCF_016652235.1 Dysgonomonas sp. Marseille-P4677 | reverse complement strand
GTGGACATTCTCCACAAACGATTTATCAAGAGCTTGTTCGTTTCCATAAAGAGGAGGGGTTAAGTTTCAAAAATGTAATTATATTCAATATATATGAATTTTATCCACTTGCACCTCAGTCTAATAGTAATCTGAAATTACTGAAAGAATCATTTTTGGATTATGTGGATATTGCTTCTGAAAATATATACTCACCAGATAGTTCTGTTTCGAAAGAAGAAATATTAAACTATTGTAAAATATACGAGCAAACAATTAGTAATGTAGGTGGTATCGATTATCTGCTTTTAGGTTTGGGGCGGTCTGGTAATATAGGAATAAATATTGCTGGTTCGAGTATGAATTCGCAAACTCGTCTTATCTTATTGGATATTCAGTCGCGCAAAGAGGCTGTTAACACCTTCGGTTCTTTGGATAATGTTCCGGTTAGCGCCGTAACTATGGGGGTGTCTACAATAATGAAAGCCAAAGAAATTGCACTTATTGCTTGGGGTGAAGATAAAGCTAAAAGTGTAAAGGATGTGGTTGAAGGGGCATTGACAGATGCAACACCGGCATCTTGTCTTCAAGCCCATGCTAATGCAAAAGTACATGTCGATCTTAATTCTGCCTTTGAACTTACCCGTATCAACCAACCGTGGCTGGTAACTAGTTGTGATTGGACAAGTAAACTTATCCGTAGGGCTATTGTTTGGTTATGTTTTAAAGTGAATAAACCTATCTTGAAGTTAACAAATAAAGATTATCAAGATAACGGATTAGGTGAGTTGTTGGCATTGTATGGTTCGGCTTATAATGTAAATATTAAGATATTTAATGATTTGCAACATACAATTACGGGTTGGCCTGGGGGAAAACCTAATGCTGACGATACTAATCGTCCTGAAAGGGCAAAACCGTTCCCTAAACGAGTGATAATTTTCAGCCCTCACCCTGATGATGATGTTATTTCTATGGGCGGAACTTTCAAGCGCCTAGTAGATCAGAAACACGAAGTACATGTCGCATATCAGACATCTGGAAATATAGCGGTAGGTGACGAAGAGGTAATACGTTATGTGTCTTTCCTTGAAGATGTACGCTCTAAATATGATGCAGGGAATGAAGCTTTGAAAGCAAAGTATGCCGAAATACTTAAGTATCTTTTGCATGACAAAAAAGAGGGTGATATAGACACACCGGATATTTTATTCCTAAAAGGTCATATACGTCGCCAGGAAGCAACTACAGCATGTCGTTATGTTGGGATGGATACGAAGAATACTAAGTTTTTAGATCTTCCGTTTTATGAAACTGGACGAGTGAAGAAAAATCCGATATCGGCAGCTGATGTCGAAATAGTAAAGAATTATTTGGAATCTGTAAAACCTGATCAAGTATTTGTTGCAGGAGACCTTGCCGATCCTCATGGTACGCACAAGGTTTGTCTGGATGCCATCCTTGCTGCTGTAGATGAGCTTAAGGGGGCTGAATGGCTTAAGAATTGTCGTTTCTGGATGTATCGTGGAGCTTGGGCTGAGTGGGAAATAGATCATATAGAAATGGCTGTGCCTATTTCACCTGAAGAGCTTCGCTCGAAACGTAATTCGATATTGAAACATCAATCACAAATGGAAAGTGCTCCGTTTTTAGGAAATGATGAACGTCTGTTCTGGCAGCGTTCCGAAGATCGGAATCGTGCTACAGCTGAATTGTACAGGCAGCTAGGGCTGGCCTCGTATGAAGCAATTGAAGCTTTTGTAGAATATCATCCTTTGTAAATTATAATTAGAAGAAACAAACCTTTCAGGGTATAATGA
>NZ_JAEPKU010000027.1 GCF_016652235.1 Dysgonomonas sp. Marseille-P4677 | reverse complement strand
ATATTATGAAAGTAAACAAAAGAATTACGGTTTTAGGTAGTTGTAATACGGATATGGTTGTTAAGTCGGCACGGTTGCCTGTTCCCGGAGAAACTGTTCTTGGAGGTACGTTTATGATGAATCCCGGAGGGAAAGGAGCAAATCAGGCAGTAGCAGCGGCTCGCCTTGGTGGTAATGTAACTTTCATTACTAAAACAGGAAATGACCTTTTTGGTCGTCAATCTTTAGAATTATATGCCGATGAGAATATCGATACAGATTACATTACTTCCGATCCGGACCTGCCATCAGGAGTAGCGCTTATTACAGTAGATGCCAATGGTGAAAATTGTATAGTTGTTGCATCCGGAGCAAATGGTACCTTGGGGAAAGAAGATCTGAAAGAGGCAAAGCAAGTAATTACCGAATCGGATATATTACTTATGCAGCTTGAGATACCTATCGATACGGTTGAGTATGCTGCGAAAATAGCAAACGAGAAGGGGGTAAAAGTGATTCTTAATCCGGCACCGGCTTATTCATTATCTAACGAATTGTTGAAAAACATATATATTTTAGTGCCGAATAAGACAGAGGCTGAAATTATTTCAGGCGTTAAAGTCACAGACTGGGATAGTGCCAAAGAAGCTGCGGATGTTATATGTTCCAAAGGTGTGGATATTGTGATCATTACGCTTGGTTCGCTAGGTGCATTGCTGAAAGAGGGTGATTCATATCATCAGATCCCGGCTGAAAAAGTAGAGGCTGTAGATACGACAGCAGCTGGCGATACTTTCTGTGGAGCGTTATCAGTAGCTATTTCCGAAGGGAAAGATCTGGTATCTTCGATCAAATTTGCCAATAAATGTTCGGCGATATCTGTCACCCGAATGGGAGCTCAGGCATCTTTACCTACAAGGCAGGAAATTATTTAAATGGTTTGGACTTCAGCTTATTATAAGGTGAAGTTCAAAAAAATAAATATATAGTAAATTGTTAAATCTTAAATTTTTAGTAGCATGTTTATAATCGATAGTTATTTCGTCGCTGTGCTGTTTTGTATTGTTACTATGATTTGTTGGGGATCATGGGGTAATACACAAAAATTAGCAGGCAAAACATGGCGGTACGAGCTTTTTTACTGGGATTATACAATAGGTATCTTATTGTTTTCCATTATAATGGCTTGTACTCTAGGTAGTTTTGGCGATGCAGGAAGAAGTTTTTTTGACGATCTCCAACAGGCTGATAGTAAGATGCTTATAAGTGCTGTTATTGGAGGTGTTATTTTTAATGCATCCAATATCCTGCTTTCTGCATCTGTATCCATAGCCGGACTTTCTGTAGCTTTCCCTTTAGGGGTAGGATTAGCATTGGTGTTAGGTGTTTTTATCAACTATTTTAGCACACCTAAGGGTGATCCTGTCTGGCTTTTCATCGGTGTTTTGCTTATTGTTGTAGCCATCGTTCTTAATGGTCTTGCAGCCAGTAAGAAGGAAGACAAATCTTCAGATAAGAGTAATGCAAAACGAGGAATTGTATTAGCAGCAGTGGCTGGTATACTAATGTCGTTCTTCTATCGATTCGTAGCAGCAGCTATGGATTTAGAAAATTTCGAGTCTCCAACACCCGGAATGATAACTCCTTATACAGCATTTTTTGTATTTGCTATAGGAATATTTCTCAGCAATTTTATTTTCAATACAGCATTAATGAAGAAACCTTTTGTAGGTGAGCCGGTAACATATAAAGCCTACTTCAAAGGTAGTTTTAGTACACACATGGTAGGTGTGTTTGGAGGTTGTGTTTGGGCTTTAGGTACATTGTTCAGCTATATTGCCGCGGGTAAAGCGGGAGCTGCAATATCCTATGCATTGGGACAAGGTGCTCCTATGATAGCTGCTCTATGGGGTATCTTTGTATGGAAAGAGTTTAAAGGATCTAATAAACAAATAAATCTATTATTATCTCTCATGTTCGTCTTCTTTATATTCGGACTTGGGTTGATAATCGTCTCCGGATCAAATTAATATATTGTCGAGACGGAAAGCAAGCAAGTGCTATTTAATTACTAACAAGAAGCCATAATGAAAAACAGTAAACAAATGTTTACAGGAGCCCTCAAGCTCTTGTATACCACCCTTTTTTTACTTCTGTTGGGTGGGGTGACGCACATTAGCGCACAGATAAAAGTGACAGGGACAGTCTCAGATGATATAGGAGAGCCTTTGGTTGGAGTTGTTGTTCTCAATAATTCTAATCAGTCGATCAATGCTGTGACAGACCTTGATGGAAAGTATGAAATTAGTGTAGAAGAAAATGCCGTTCTGCGATTCTCTATTTTGGGTTTTGAGACTCATCTGGAAGATGTAAAAGGTCGTAATCATATTAATGTTTCAATGATCCCAAGCAATCAAATGCTTGATGATGTAGTTGTTATCGGATATGGATCTGTGAAGAAAAAAGATCTTACAGGAGCAGTATCTGTGATCAAAACCGAAGCTATTAGAGACAGAGCCTCATCAGATATTGCGGGAGCACTTAAGGGACTTGCATCAGGGGTGAAAGTAACATCAGGAGGACTAGCAGGCTCATCTGCAACCATTACTATACGTGGATTAGGGAATCTTACCAATAATGAGCCACTTTATATTATCGATGGATTTCCTTCTTCGGGGGGGCTTCACCTCAATATGCAGGATATAGAATCGATACAAGTATTGAAAGATGCGTCATCAGCCGCAATTTATGGGTCAAGGGCTGCTAATGGGGTTATTATAATAACAACAAAGCAGGGAAAAGAAGGACCCTTGAAAGTAGAATTCAATGCTCAACTGACCTCCAATTGGTTACCTCGTTACGACTTGATGGGGGCAGAAGAATATAAGCGAATGAATGATATGGCCTATGATGAGGCTATTCGTCAAGGGATAGATGGTGTAACCTCGCGTCAAAATCATTTTGAAGGAGATACTGACTGGCAGGATGAAATGTTGAAAAACGGGTTAATTCAAAACTATAATATATCGCTAGCAGGCGGACAAAAAACGGGTCGTTTTTATGCCTCTCTTAACCGCATGAGTGATTCGGGTACAGTGATGGGTACAGGTTATGAAAAATATGGATTCAGAGTTAATACTAGTGGAGAAAAAGGAATCTTTTCATATGGTGAAAACTTATTCTATACTACCTCGAAAAGAAAAGGATTGAATGGAAATCCGTTTGCAAACTTCATTGCCATGTCTCCTACTATTCCGGTATATGACGAGAATAATCCCGGAGGATTTGGTTATGGAAATCCCGACAGGGCAAATACCTATGGATTAAATCCTATAGCTATGCAAAACTTGCATACGCAAATGAATAGGGAGAGTTCTCTGAAGGGAAATATCTATGCGCAAATTAATTTGTTTAAGATGTTTTCTGCAAAATTGAATATAGGATACACCGAATATGATGGTACCACTAATTCACTTCGCAAAGTCGGAAACTGGACTATGGGACAAGGAACTGATAAATCGTATATAACTAAAGACAATTACAAGAGCCGTACTTTCCTTATCGAGCATACATATAACTTCAAACATAAGTTTGGAGATCACGATGTTGATGCTTTATTTGGAGTGTCAAACCAGAGCGACAGAGGGGAACAGCACTATACAACACGTCTTGACGTCTTGACAAATAATGGTGAGTATATTCCTACTATCGATGCTGCAACAGGGACTACAACCGGAGGTTCACACGTAGATCGTGCCGCTTTGATATCTTATCTTGGTCGTATCAATTATTCTTATGCCGACAAATATTTGTTTTCTGCCACTATGCGTAGAGATGGAACTTCTCGTTTGCCAAAAGTAAACAGATGGGAAACTTATCCTTCATTCTCTTTGGGATGGCGGATTAGCGAGGAACGTTTTTTCAATGTACCATTTATAGATGCTCTTAAAATTAGAGGTAACTATGGTATTCTTGGAGGTAGTAATATCGGATATTGGGACTATCAGGCCATTATAAATACGGCGCCACGTGCCATTCTTGGTTCACCGGAGCAAATTGCTATAGGTATGACACAATCTAAGATTGTAAATAGCGACCTACGCTGGGAAAAGACAAAGCAGTATAATATAGGGTTCGATGCTACAATGTTGGATAGCAAACTTACAGTTTCGGCAGAATATTTCTCATCTAAGAGTGAAGATGTATTAGTATATCTTCCTATTTTGCTGACAACTGGTAATGCAGGGGGGAATCCGGCAGTGAATGCAGCTAGTCTTCGTAACAGTGGAGTTGAAATAGACTTAGGCTGGAGAGATAACATCGGTAAAGATTTCTCTTATGGAGCATCTCTAAATATTTCACGTATAAGGAATAAACTGTTGAAGCTCGGATATGGACAAACCGAATATTATGAATATTTGTCAAAGGCCGAAATTGGACAACCTTTGGGTAGTTTCTATCTATTCAAAACACTCGGTATATTCCAAAACGAAGAACAAATTCAGAACTATAAGAACTCTGAAGGAAAAGTTATTCAACCTAATGCTGAGCCAGGCGATGTGATTTATGCAGATACAAACGATGATGGAATAATCAATACCAATGACCGTCAGATAGTAGGCTCCCCGTGGCCAAAGTTAGAAATGGGATTATCGCTTACTGCAGCTTATAAAGGATTTGATCTTTTGGTTAGCGGTTATGGTCGTTTTGGTCATGATGTGTGGAATGGCTCTGCTGCCGCAGCTGCTGATATGGCAAATAACCAGAATAACTTTAAAGGTTATAACCCTTGGACACAAAGTAACCCAAGTATGACAGTTCCACGTGCAGTATTTGGCGATTCAAGAAATAGCAGAGGTGATCAGGACAGATGGATCGAAAGTGGTTCTTTTTTCCGCATAGGGGAAATTTCTTTAGGATATAATTTACCTAAAACAGTTTGTAGCAAAATATATATGGATAATGTGAGAGCAGGTGTAACCTTACAAAATCTGGTGACTTTCACCAGTTATTCCGGACTAGATCCTGATTTCAACGATGGCGGAATTTTTACACTATCGGCTGATAACTGTTCATATCCTAACTATAGAGCTGTATTATTCTCATTATCACTTGGATTTTAATAAACTTAGAAGCTATGAAAAAAATATATGTAATAATACTCATCGTAACTTGTGCCTTTACAAGTTCGTGTAGTGATTCGTTGCTCGATATTGACAACAATAATACGGTGAGTACCGGAAACTTTTGGAATTCAGAAGAAGATATTAATAGAGGGGTGATTGCAGTCTATAATATGTTTTACAAACAAGGAACGTGGACTCGTAATATTTATACTCAAATGAATGGTTCGGCTGACGATGGTGTAAGTTATGCCGGTTGGACCGAGTTGCAGGAATGGTCTAAATTTATTTATACCAATTATAACTTCGATGAAGTGAATACTAAAATATGGGGCGAACATTATAAGGCTATTTTTCGAGCCAATCAGGTATTAGATCATATTAATGATGTGCCTTTTTCAAATGAAGAAAAAAGAAATGATCTTATTGGTCAAACTAAATTTCTTCGGGCATTCTATTATTTCTACCTTACTGTATTGTATGAAGACGTTCCTTTAGTGTTGACAACCTCATCAGCATCAGATCGTCCTGAGCAAAAGAAAATGGATGAAATATTCGTTCAGATAGAAAGTGACCTGAAAGATGCAATAGAAAAACTTCCTGTAAAAAGGGAAGCTGCCAATGTAGGACGTATTACCAAAGGTGCTGCTTATGCTTTGCTAGGCAAAATGTATATGCAGGCACACCGTTGGGATGATGCACGTAAATGTTTCGAATGGTTGGTCGATGGTGATGGCAAATCATTATATGAATTAATGGATAACTACGAAGCTAACTTCAGAAATGACACAGAGAATAATAAAGAGTCGGTACTCGAAATTCAGTTCTCTCAGCTCAATAATACAGGTTTTGATGTAGATTTCGACCCCAACTCCAATTTGGGATCACAAATAGCAATAAATCATTCGCCAAAAGGTCTTGGATGGAACAATCTCCAGGCTCGTCGTTGGTTGATTGACTATTTTAAACGAGAAAAAACAGTTGATGGTACAAATGACCTACGCCTTTATTACAGTCTTTGGTACGACGATGCTGCGACTGATTTTCCTGAAATTGATAACCATCTCATTTATGGACGTACATGGGATGAAGATCCTACATGGGGCGATCAGGTATTTATCAAAAAATATACAAGTAAGCTTAGCGGTAGAGAAACAGAGTTCTACTGGCATGATATTAATTTCCGATTAATACGTTTTTCTGATGTATTGTTACTTTATGCAGAAGCTCTTAATGAGCTTAGCTCAACGCCATCAGCTAAGGCCGTAGAATGTATGAATAGAGTAAGGGAGAGGGCCAAACTTCCTAAGATAGAAAATAGTACATATTACAATGGAACTCTCATTACAAGTAATAAAGACGCTTTTCGTGAGCAGATTAAGATCGAAAGGGCTTTAGAGCTTAATCTTGAGTGTGTACGCTGGATCGATCTTAAACGCTGGGGATTGGATCAACAATCGGTGATTGATCAGTATAAACAACGTGATGAAGACTTTAAAAACTTTGTGGTAGGTAAATCATATCGTATGCCTATTCCTCAGTCAGAAGTGGATAATAATCCTAATTTGCAACAAAACTATCCGTATTAATTCTGCGGATGAACTAAAATAATCAGAATCTGATCTGTCCGGCATTGAAAGTCGGGCGGGTCAGTTCACTTAAATAAAAAACTAAACCATGAAAAAGAAATATTACAGTCTTATTGCACCTTTCTTCTGCTTGGTTGTATTCATATTATGTAGTAGTGGTAAGAAGAAACAGGAATTAATACCTGAAATCAATTATGAATTTAGTGGAGGCGCCGGCCATTACAACTATGCACCGAGTGTTATTCAGGACGAATATGGCATTCGTTATGCTTTTGTTTGTCAAAATCTCGAACCTTTCAAAATTGTAGACTATGTTTATCTTTTCAAAGGAATACCTACTAAAGACGGGTATAAATGGCAGCCCGGAACACGTCTTGTAGATCCTTCCGAATCGGGTTGGGATAATATTCACATCTGTGATCCCGATGTGCGTGAGTATAAAACTACTTATAAGGGTGAAACATATAATTGGATTATGACTTATCTGGGGGTAGACCGATGGGATTGTAATCACAACCAAATTGGACTCGCTGTTTCTAAGAGTATAGATGGCCCTTATATCAAATATGAAAACAACCCTATTGTTTCATTCAGCGATACCACACAGTGGGGGGTAGGGCAAAGTACAAGCGTTGTTCTTGACGATAAAACAATACGTATGTTTTATACCAATTCTAAAGATGGTTTTTCATATCGTGATATGGATTTAAGCAATTTGGATAAAATAAATATAGGAGAAGAGAAAAATTTGTTTCCACATGGAAGAAATCGCTATGTATCTTATTCCGATAAATATATCTTTTTGGTTTCGGAATTGAGAGATAATGACAGTCAAATCCCGACATGGGTAGGAGCTACATCAGAAGTTAAGTATATTCCTATCAGCAAAGGATTGCACACTCCTTATGACGAATGGATTACATTAGGGCGTATAGGACCTAAAGAAACGGGCTTTCCCCGCAATCATAATCCGGGATTCCTTACCGATACGAAAGGAAATCTGATGAATGAAGATGAGCTTATAGTATACTTTACACCTGCTGTGACAGGTGAAAATTGGCTTTGGTCGTATGATATGTATTCTGCATATTTTGACCTAAAGCATTTCTTAAAATGATAATGTAAGATGAAGATTCAGAATATAAAGTTTTTAATAATACTTTGTTTTATACTACTATCTGTCGGAGCTGTCGCTACGGAAAAAGTTCCTATAGTAGTTATCACAGATTGTTACCATCCTTATCAGGATCCGGGCGACAATTTGGATCTTATTCAGGGCTTTGCTTCTCCTTATTCTGATCTCAGGGCTGTAATACTTGATATATCCGACGCTTTTCGTAAAGATACCGCCGATCATCCTACTTTATGGAAAGATCCTAGAGGTCCGCGCGAAGGAGCGATTATTCAGGTAGAGCAACTAAATTATATTTTTAATCGTCGCGTTCCTTTTGCTTATGGACCTTTGGAAATGATGAAAAGTGAACAGGATAAGATGCTCGATATACCGGCTTTCGAAGATGCGGGAATCGATTTGTTGTTTCGCATATTGAGACAGAGTAATGAACCTGTCGATGTGCTGTCTTTCGGTTCGGCACGTGTGTTAGCCGTTGCTTATAATCGAGAACCTCAACTGATGAAGAAAAAGATCAGACAGATTCATCTTAGTGCCGGAACAGCTTCTAAAGATTATGTTTTAGGTTCCGATAAGGGAGCAAATATGATTCCGGGAGGTGAGTGGAATGTAGCATTGGATGTATTTGCATTTACACGATTATTACGTTCCGATTTGCCGATTGCTATTTATCCATGCGCAGGTAAAGACGGAGGTTTCGTTAAGGATGTGAATAATACTTATTGGACGCTTCATTCTATGGATTTTCTCAGGGAGATGTCTCCAAAATTGCAAGCATACCTCGACTTTTCCTTTGGTCAGAGTCTTAAGTATGATTATCTTAGAGCAATGGATGCCGGAGCTGTTTATAGCAATGGCAAAGATTTACAATTCAATGAATTTTTTATTTGGGAAACAGCTATATGGCTCAATGCCTTACGTCAACAAGTAGTAAAAACAGTTGAAGGAGAATATCTTATCAGGCAGCATAACGAAATCCTACCATCCGATAAGATTATAGTTAATAGCCTACGTCCATGTAAGTTGACCGAAGTGAGAAACGATGGACGATTTCAGTTTGAATATACAGATAAAACTTCTAATTTTAGTATCTATTATCGAGACAATCCGGATGAAAATGATAGAGCAATGAATGTTGTAGTACCTCAACTCTTCAAGTCTTATCATCCGTAAAAATTAAATATTAAACACAATAAATACCATAAAATGAAAACGAAATTATTAACATTTACCGCTATATGCGCCATATTTATGGCATGTAATCCGAAACCTAAAGCTGTAGAGAATACCGAAAAAGAGTCGAAAGTTGTGAAGATGATTTTCGAAACCGATATGGGAAATGATGTTGACGATGCCTTGGCTCTTGATATGATTTATAAGTATATAGAAGCCGGAAAGGTAGATCTATTAGCTATTTCCAGTAATAAGGATAGTAAATTCTCGTCCGAGTTTATAGATATAATGGCTACATGGTATGGACATGCAGGAATCCCTATTGGGATAGTAAAAAATGGGGCCGACTGCGAAAATGATGCAGTAAATTATGCACGCAAAGTATGCGAGATGACCACCGATGGGAAACCAGCTTTTACACGTACATTGTCAAACTATGAATCATTACCTGAAGCAACAAGGTTGTATCGTAAAATATTGGCAGAACAACCGGATAGCTCGGTTACATTAGTTTCGGTGGGATTTTCTACTAATCTTGCGCGTTTACTCGATACACCAGCTGATGAATATTCGCCGTTGACAGGAAAAGAACTTGTGGCTAAAAAAATAAAGTTAACATCAATTATGGCCGGACATTTTGTCGAAAATCCTTTTGCCGAATATAATGTAAATAAAGATATTTCTGCTGCCCGGAAAGTTTTCGAGGAGTGGCCTACTCTTATTGCCGTATCACCTTTTGAGGTAGGTATAGAAATCAACTATCCGGCAACAAGTATCGAGAACGACTTTAACTGGGGAGTACCTCATCCTATGGTTGAGGCTTATAAAGTATATCAAAAAATGCCTTATGATCGTCCTACGTGGGATTTGACTTCGGTACTCTATGCTGTGGAAACCGATACTAAGTATATGAATGAATCGCCAAGAGGTATAATAACAATAGATGAGAAAGGAATAAGTCATTTCAAAGAAGATCCTAACGGGAAGCATTATTATTTTAAGGTAACTCCGGAGCAAGCTGAGACTATAAAAAATCACTTTGTGAAACTTATCAGTCAGAAACCGGCTAAATACCAAAATTGATGAAGCGATTGCGTTTTTTTTTGATAAGAGCTCTATCCTTACTACTGCTGTTTTCTTGCAGTAGTAAGGATAACGAAACAATTGATCCTGCACCTAATCCTAACCCTGATCCGACGCCGCAGACATATACTTTTGAGAATATAACATCTGTTTTCGAATTTGAGAATCAAAGCCGATATGCTTATGCTCCTACACTTATACGCGAGGACAATGGTAATGTACACATGTATTTTTGTGGAAACCCACAGGAGCAGATAATGGTAGACAATGTATATCATATCTATATGAATGCAGACGGTTCTAAATCAGAAGCAAAAAGTGTGGTACAGCCCGGGGCATCAGGAGCATGGGATGATCATCATATTTGTGATCCTTCGGTTGTGGGAGGAAGTTTCAAAATGAATGGCAAGTCTTATAAATATGCAATGGCATATCTTACAAATAGCTATGCTGTCTATTTTAACGAAATAGGAGTCGCCTTCAGCAACGATCTGTCAGCAAACAACTGGGATAAATATCCGAAACAGATAGTGGAAAAAACATGGTCTTATTCGTCAGACCAGCTTTTGCCTAACGGTGGTAAATCGTGGGGAGTAGGACAACCTTCAATACTTTCGGTAGATAAGCAGGGGAAAGTAATGTTGGTTTACACCATTGGTGATATCGACGGTACTCGTCTGGCTTGGGCTGAGATGGATTTTTCCGATATGGATAATTTTGAGAAGGTAACACCTGTTAATATGGTCGATAAAGGTTTGATGCAGCTTGATGTGACAAAGAAAGATTATACCTGCAATTCCGATTTTGCCATAGATCGTGATGCAAACACGATTGTGATGGTACGCCCCGTCCAACCTAATGCAACGGATTATCCAACATATCTGAATAAAACCTTAGAGGTGAATTATATGTCGTTAGATGATTTTAAAAGCTCTACCGGAACATGGAAAGTACTGTTACGTATCAAGCCTGAGACGACGGGTTTTCCCCGCAATCATAATGCAGGTATTGAACGTGACCAATATGGTGAAATTAGTAATTGGGAAGAGCCTGTAATTTATTATACAACAAGCAAAGCCGCTCCGGATGTTGAAGCTTCAGGCAATAAGCATGCCGAATGGACATATTTTATACGTAAAGGGCAGGTCGTGAAAAATAGTAAATAAATAGTATGCAAACATAGTTTTTGAGGGTAGAATATGAATAAAGTTAACGCATTGATTCTTTTGGTCAATTCCTTGAGCAAAGCTGAGAAAAAAGCAATTTACCTTCAGTCTGATCTTATATCAGGAGTGAAGGTATATCTCGAATTATTTAAGATGATAGAGTCAAAAAAGATTATAGACGGTAAGGTGTTGGCAAATGAGTTTGCGCTCAGATTTCCCCGAACCAATTTTCACCCTACAGTCAAATATCTATACGATTTTATATTGAGTGTTCTAGTCAAGCTCAAGGTAACACAGAACAAAGAATATAGTTTGTATAATAAGCTTATGGCGGCCAAGCTTTTATATGAACGCAATCTGGATAAAGATTACTATGCTACCCTCAAACAACTGAAAAAAGAAGCAAAAGAACACGAACTTTATCATCTTTTACTTACTATCGAACGTATGGAGTTGGATTACCTGCGTATTTCGGGATTTATAAATCTCTCAGAAAAAGATTTACTGAAAAAACAACATAAAATGTCTGATACATTTAAGACAATCAGGCAAATAAATGAGCAGTCTTCTCTTTATGAATTACTCTTGTTACGTATCGAGAAAACTCCGGCATCACAAAGAGCCAAGCAAAAACAATTCTTGAATGATCTCATTGTAAGTGAAATAACATTAGTATCTAATCTCAAGCGTGATGTGTTTGAAATTCAGAAGTTGCATCAGCTTTTCCAAGGACATTATCTGATTTATGTCGGAGACTATAAATCAGCAATCAATTCATTTATTGAACTGGATAAACTCTTTGTAGACAATAAAGCTCTGTGGAGCAATCCACCTTTTTACTATGTTTCTGTTCTTGAAGGTATATTACAAAGTTTTCGTGCAATCAGAGAATATGATAAATTAGATTATTTTCTAAGAAAATTGCGGAGTATAGATTATCCGTCGCAAACATTCGATGTAGAAATACTTTGCATAGACTTTATTTATAGTCTGGCTCCCTATCTTGATAATGGTATAGAAAAAGAATCAGTAGAGATAGTTTCGAAATACACTTCATCTCTTATTCAGAAACGAGAGCTGCTCACTCCGTATCGCAATATGCAACTGGCTTTAATGTTGGCTAAGGTTCATATGCTAAGAAAAGATTATGGTGCGGCAAATAAACAATTATCTCCTATTGTTTATGGTGATAGTTATGTAGATATATGGCTTTATCATCCTATACAGTTACTTAATCTAGCAGTTGATTTTGAATTGGGAAATTATGATCTTATCATTTCTAAAATACGCTCTATCAAGCGTAAAAATACTTTAAGCCGTAAGACATCTAAATTCGAGAATGTATTTTTTCGGTTCCTCAATTCTGATTTGAGGTATCTTTCTCCAGAGAAGAAAGGTCAGGAGAAAGCTAAACTCGAAGAAGAACTGGCTCAACTAGATATCAGCCATGAGGATCAGCGCATCCTCAAATTATTCGATTTTCGTAAATGGATGCTTTCTAAATTTGAGAATTAATAAAGGTGCGTTAACCATTATCTTTTTTATTATTGCTTGTATGCCAATGTTGGTATTTGAAACAACGAGCTTATTACAAACTATGCTTTTACCTGCTAACTTTTTGAATATCTGTCATTACTTATTGTAAAAATTAAGCCTTTATATATCAGCCATATATTATGGCTTTCTGGCTTTTGTGCTTGTTTTTAGAAAGTATTAAAATCTCTATTAATTGTATATTTTCTAATATTTTTACGTACTTTCGAATAAGGATGTTTGTCTTATTAAGTTGCGAGGAAACTGAATTACAGTAATTAAGATTGAAAACGAGTAACTTATTTTTCTGTTGTCAACATATACTACAGACTAAACATTTGAATATAAAACCTAATAATTCTAACGATACCATTATATTGGTGAACTAGCTTATTCCCAATTTGTTATAATTGATAAAGATGGGATTAATTAAAAACTATACTTATTAGAATATGTCTAAACTTACTTCATTAATTCTGTTGGTTAAATCTCTTTCTAAATCAGAGAAAAAGGCATTAACTCAACATGCTTTGCAGACAGAAGATAATAAGTTGTATCTGAATTTATATGATATAATAGATAAAGAAAAGTATGCAAGTAAAGATTCAATTACTAATATTTTTCAGAAGAAATATCCTGAATCTTCATTGATAGCTAATGTTAAGTATCTGTTTGATCTTATCTTGCATGTTATAGTAGATTTGAGCATTAAAAAAGATAAAGAGTATGAGTTATACAATTCGTATCTAAAAACAAAAATATTACGAGAAAGAGGGCTTTATGATGATTACTTATCGTTGATTCAGGAAACGAAAGAAAAAGCCCGCGACATAGGTGAATATAATCTATTATTAACACTTCAAAGAGAAGAGCTGAAGAGTGATTCGTTAGATTATTTTTATGACCTGAAGGAAGATGAATTATACAAAAAGGAACAGGATATTTATGATAATATAAAGATTATAAGGCAAATTAATGAGCAGTCATTTCTTTTTGAAATGCTTCGGTTCAAGATTGAAAAACATAAATCTATCGAGACTGATAAGTCGTATGTATATGATGACCTGCTAATAAGTGAGATGACTTTGGTTTCGTCATTGAAAAATGAGATATTTGAGATAAATAGGCAACACCAACTTTTTCAGGCAAGTTATTTCATGGGCATCGGCAGCTATAAAAGCGCTCTAAATTCTTTTTCTGAATTGAATAAACTTTATCTGAAGAACGAGCGGATTTGGAGTAATCACCCCATATCATATGTAATGATATTGGAAGGAGTTCTTGAAAGCCTTAATAGGATGAGGCTCTTTGAAGAAATGCGCACATATAGAGAACAGTTATTATTATTAACAGAAAAATATCCCTCTGTGGGCCTGGTTTTAGAAGTATATGCAATAGACTTTCTTTATTCTGTAGCTCCAAATATGTATAATCAAGAATATAAAACCTGTTTGAATCTGATTAATCAATATCAGGATATTCTTATAGATAAACTTTTATTGCTCTCTCCAAGATTATTTTTGAGTGTAACAATTTGTCTTTCGGGAATATATCTGATGAATAAGGATTTGGTAAAAGCAAGAAAACTGCTTGCCCCCATTATTAGAAACAATACTTATTCCAGTCTGAAAATATTTCGATCGGTACAATTATTAAACCTCATAATCTATTATGAGCTTGAAGATACGGATTATATTGAAGCGACAATTCGTTCAATAAAACGAAAAAATAAAAAACTGAATAAAGAAACTCAGATAGAGAAATTTCTGTTTAACTATTTAGAAATAGAATGGAAAATTCTATCTAAGGAGAAAGAAGATATATTGAAAAAAAGATTTAGAGATAAAATAATGCATACAAAATATAGTATAGAGGATCATCAGTTAATGAAGGTCTTTGATTTTACGGAATGGATATTGATTAAATTGAGATAATCTTTCATATCTATAGGTTTGTAAAGTAATTGATTAGTAATGTTTGCATTGAGTATGCTTTTCTCTTTGGGCTAGGTTTGTATATCCCTTATTGGGTGAGAAGACAAATTAAAATTCAATTTAGAATCATGGAAATGAAAAAAATCATAGTTCTGGGTAGCTGTAATACAGATATGGTAATACAGGCTGCACATTTACCTGTGCCGGGAGAGACTATTATTGGAGGTGAATTTATGATGACTCCGGGAGGGAAAGGAGCTAATCAGGCTGTTGCTGCCAGTCGCTTGGGAGGAAATGTGACTTTTATAACTAAAATAGGGAATGATATATTTGGCCGACAATCACTAAGACTATACCAGGATGAGAATATTAATACAGATTATGTTTTTTTAGATACTAACAATCCATCAGGGGTGGCACTGATAACAGTCGATAATAATGCAGAAAACAGTATTGTTGTGGCATCGGGGGCCAATAAAACTTTGTCTAAAGACGAAGTGGAGAAATGTCGTAATGAAATAGAGAATGCAGATATTCTTTTAATGCAACTTGAAATACCTCTCGAAACGGTAGAATACGCAGCCGAAATGGCTAATAAGGCAGGCGTTAAAATTATTCTAAATCCCGCTCCGGCTTCTATTTTGCCAGATAGTTTATTCAAAAATATAGATGTAATAATACCTAATATTACAGAAGCAGAATTGATATCCGGCGTTAGAGTTAATAATTGGGAAAGTGCAAAAGTAGCGGCTGATATTATTAGTCAGAAGGGAGTGGACACTGTAATCATAACCCTTGGATCGCTTGGTGCTTTACTGAAAGTGGATGGAGTATGCTATGAATTTCCTGTTGAAGAAAAAGTAAAAGCAGTGGATACAACAGCTGCCGGAGACACATTTTGTGGTGCCCTGTCTGTCGCTTTATCAGAGGATATGTCTTTCGCAAATGCTATTCGCTTTGCAAATAAAGCTGCGGGAATATGTGTAACTAAAATGGGGGCACAGATATCTATTCCTTATAGGAAAGATGTCGTTTCATTCTAAATATTAAACACATCTAGCTATTCTATAATTATTACTATTACTATTACTATTGTATATTGCAGATTGTATATTTTGAGCATTGGATACATTCGTTTCCAATAGCAAAGAGTTTTTTAGAAAATCGAAAAATTAACATTAATTAGTAGATTGCAAATAAGTAGGTTAAGTTGAACAGGGTTTATACTTGGTTAACTTTTTCATAATTGTATATTTCATTTAACTAAAATGAGCTACCTTTGTTACGATTTGGTGATGTAAATGGATATTCATCCTTTACATAAAAGGGAATCCGGTTAAAATCCGGAACAGTACCCGCTACTGTAAGTTTCATTATACCATTTCGAGCATTCTACATGCCACTGTTAAAAACGGGAAGGCGCTCGAAACGAAACAAGTCAGGAAACCTGCCAAATTATATAATTAACATATTCCCGGGGTTAGGAGTATAATATGAACCATAATTTATTTTTTCCTTTAATGAAAAATGTACGCTTTTATGGGCACGGTCATGCCTTTAAGAAAAACGTGTTATGCCTAATGGCATTACTACCCTTTTCTATCTACGCACAACACACCAAGAGTATCACAGATTCGATTCACTCCATTAATGAAGTAACCATTACAGCTAAGAAGAAACACGAGGTCAAAGTTACGCGTCTTGATGTACCGTTATCTTATCTTCCAATATCTGTATCGACAGTGTCTGCCCGAACATGGGATATGCGTGGGATTACGCATATACAGGACGCAATTAAATTTTTACCGGGAGCACATATGCGTACAGTATACGGAGCATATCAAAGACTCGAGGTTAGAGGTTTTGATGTCACGCCTATCATGATAGATGGAGTTAAGGATGAAAGATTTGTTCCACCGGGTAATTCTGCTCCATTTCCCGATTTTGCATCTGTAGAATCAATGGAATTACTCAAAGGCCCTGCTTCTGTTCTTCATGGACAATTTGCTGCCGGAGGCATATTGAATGTTGTTCGTAAAGCACCTTCGTATACCAATATTGTTAATACGCGCCTAACATATGGATCATACGATAATAAACAAGCTATGATCGATTTTGGAGGAACTGTTTACAAATCGTTACGCTATCGTACAGTATTTAACTATGCCGATGCCGAAGGGTATCGATATACAAATGATAAGCGTTTTTCAGGCTATCTGGCATTAGCATATGATATAGATCCGAGGCAATCGATAGAATTAAGAGGTGGTTTCAATAGAGATAGATACGGAACAGATGTAGGTCTGCCTCCAACTATGTCTAATGATATTTATAATAAGGATGGGAGCATATTTCTTAAGAAAGGACAATCTCAAGCTAATTTGAATAGAAGAGCCCGGTATAATAATGAATCAGACTTCTTTATCAATAACGGAATTAATATATCTGCTATATATTCAAATAAAGTATCGGATGTTTTCAACATAAATAACAATCTTACATATACATATGATATTCTGGACTATTTCAGTACAGAGCCTTTGACATATCTAACTAGTGATAAGGCAATATCTGACTACTATTATGAAGTGAAAAATAGTGATAAAACCTTTTCTAAGAAATATATAACCTTAGACACGGTTCAGTTAAGAGGCCCAATGAAATTTGCCCACAAATCTTATATGATAAATAACCAATTGGAGTTTTCAGGTAAACTTCATTTTGGTGATAATATGAAATATGCTTATCAGGCAGGATATTCATTTGTCGGATATTTTCGCGACTCATACAAGGGATATAACAGAGCACCTGAAAATGACCGTTTCAATAGTAACTACGATGTGTATGGCCCGGGTATTTACTCTAAAGTATCTGTGCATGATCCTCAAAGTATGGGGTATATGAAATCAAAGTTTAGTAAGGCCTATCCGTCGGAAATGTATATTCATGGAATATTTCTTCAAAATATCTTTGAATTATCGGAGCAACTGAAATTAATGTTGGCCGGAAGATATGATTATGTAGACTATAAAAAAACAGTTGCAGATGAAGATGTAACAGATGGAATGTGGAAATATATTAGGACAAAACCATATGTTTCTACACAAAATTCAGCCTTTACTTATCGTGCCGGATTAGTATATTTACCGATCGAATCATTATCGATATACGGTTCTTTTTCTAATTTTTTTCAACCATATCGCGACTTTTACAGTGAAAATACTGTATATATCGATTCTGAGGGCAATAGATATGATCCTCAGACCAGTAAAGAAGTATTTAAACCTCAACGAGGATATCAGGGGGAAGTAGGAGCGCGGTATTCTTATAAGGATATACTATATGCCTCTGTTAGTGGCTATTATATAAAAAGGACAAATGAAAAAAAGACATTGACTACTATTACCAACGAAGGTGTGGATAAAGGAAAATCGGTAGTTGGTCAGGTCGGAACAACTGAGTCAAAAGGTTTCGAGTTTGAAGCCGGGCTAAACCCTTTTAAGAATCTGTCTCTATCATTTGGATATACATATACTCATGCAACAGTGGGAGATATTAAGAAGAATGCTTACCTGAATGTTCAGGCTGATGAGGGTGTGCAGTTAGCTTATGTTCCTCGAAGTATGTTTTATTCTGCTGGTAATTATTTATTTAGTTCAACTTTTCTAAAGAAAATGAACTTGAGCTATACTATATCTTATACAGATAAAATGTATAGTAATCTGAGTAAGGATGTTGTCTTGCCATCACATTTTATTACAGATTTAGGAGCCTCGTATGCACTAAATAATGGCGTTACTATTTCGGCAAACCTGAATAATATATTCGATAAGCATTATGCGACAAATACATTCGGGAGACAAATAATACCTAGCATTGGGCGTAATTATACTATATCGCTATCATATAGTTTGAAATAGATGCTGAAGAAATTTATATATAAATTTCACAGGATGCTGGGAACAATACTCAGTATCCTGTTTTTGCTATGGTTTTTAACGGGATTTGTTATGATTTATCATAATTTCCCTAAAATAAATAATATCGAGAAGTATAGAGGATTAGCACAGATCGACACTATTTTGGGAAATGATATGGATAGTTTAATAGCTGATTTATCATCTTCTGGTCAGCGAATTGAATCTTTCCTGCTCAAATCAAGCACTAAAGGTGGATTTCAAATAGAATATAAAACAGAAGATAATTATTTTATAGTTGATGGATTAGGACAATTTACTAATCGACAAAGTTTTTCCAATATACAGTCTTATGCATCCAAAGTAAATAGTTTTCCTGTCTTAAAAGTTGATACCCTCAAAAAACTTGACCGATGGGTACCCTACGATAAGCATTATGCGGATTTTCCTCTTTATAAGTTTTATTTTCAAGACGAAGACGAATCAGAATTATACGTTTCGTCGAAAACCGGTGAGGGTATACAATATACCAATTCCGATAGCCGCTTCTGGGCATGGGTAGGAGCTATTCCTCATTGGCTATATATTGCAGATCTAAGACATTATACCGGCTTGTGGAAAGTAATTGTGATTGGTTTGTCAGGTATTAGTTCTCTTGTGTGCGTTACGGGTATTATAATAGCATTTCGAAGTTTTTATAAGCGATATAAAAGAAAAAAAGAATTAAAAAGCCCATATAAATCAATTTATAAATGGCATCATATTCTAGGCTTTGTTTTCGGGGCGGTTATTTTTACTTTTGCTTTCAGTGGAATGATGTCTTTACAAAAAGTTCCTCAATGGATTATTAAGACTCATAATCCTGAATTAGTTACAAATGCAAATCAAAATCCGTTGGTTATTCCTCCTGACAAATATCCCTTAGATTACAAAGATGTTTTAGTGGCATACAATGGTAAAATTCAGAAATTAGAATGGTGTATGTTTGGAAATATACCATATTACAAAGCAGTTGTAAACGATAGTCTTTTCTATTTAGATGCAACTTCTTCGGATGATATAAAAGAATTATATCTCTCAGAGAATGACATCAGAAATAAGATAAGCAAGATCCATCCCGACAGAGTAATTAATATCGAATTGATGAATGATTATGATAACTATTATATTCATAAAAGACATACATATTCACTCCCTGTATATAAAATTATAGTTGACGATTCGGACGAGAGTCTCTATTATATAGATCCTAAAACTACAGAAACTCGCTATCTCAATATCAATATGAAAGTTCGGAAATGGACCTATCAGGCTCTTCACAGCTTTTCAGTAAAATATTTTTTAGATCGGCCGATACTATGGAATATCCTGATGTGGGTTTCTATGATAGGAGGTACAATAGTCTCTATAACGGGAGTTTATTTAGGTTTTAAGTTCTTGAAACGGGAAATTAAGCGATACAAACAATATTGGAATTTTCTATTATAATGAATAGTCTTCAGCATCGTGAATAATATAAAAAAATCATATTCTCAGATTGTGCGTTCTACCGGGATGTTTGGTGGAGCTCAGATTGTAAATATTCTGATTGGGATTGTTCGGAATAAGCTAATCGCCATTTTCTTAGGGGCTATGGGAATGGGCTTGATCAGTATGTATCAATCGACTCTCGATCTCATAAAATCAATGGCCAGTCTGGGGTTAGACACAACAGGTGTGCGCGAGATTTCGGTTGCTTCGAACAATAAGAAAGAACTGGTCTTTACTGTTTCTGTGATACACCGATGGTCTCTTATACTTGCTATGTCTGCTACTATAATATGTATAATTCTAAGTTCTCAAATTAGCATTTGGGCCTTTGACTCTGAATCGTATTCCACACATATAGCATGGTTGGCGATCAGTCTCTTTTTCAATATTCTTGCTGTAGGAGAACTTGTCATATTGCAGGGGTTGAGACAAATCGGATATATGATCAAGTCCGGTCTTATCTGGAATATTTCCGCATTGATATTTCTCACCCCATTATATTATACGTTTGGCATAGATGCAATCATACCTGTTTTTATTATTGTCAGTATAATTACTTATTTGAGTACTCTGTATTATCGGAAAAAGATAAATGTAAATATTGTATCTATTCCGTTCCATCAGCTCTTAACGAAGGGTAAATTCATCCTGCGTATCGGCTTTTTTATTGTTTTAGCAGCAATACAGACCCAGATAACCCTGTTTGTTGTGAGGTCGATGGTTATTAATAGAATCGGATTGGAACAACTTGGATTGCTACAAGCTGCATGGACTATTACAAATGTATATCTGACCTTGATTTTAAAATCAATGAGTGCCGATTTCTATCCCAGACTAAGTATTATAAGCTTTGATAATAGGAAAATAAGGAAACTCATAAATGAGCAGGTCTACATAATATTGATCATTTCATTGCCTGTCATTATATTTCTGTTGCTGGCATCTAAGTTACTTTTGTCTTTATTGTATTCCGCTAATTTCGAAACCGCATATACACTACTTAATTGGAGGACTATAGGGATATTCTTTAAAGTCATTTCATGGGCATTGAGTTTTGTTTTACTCGCTAGAGGAAAAGGATTAATGTTTTTTATATCTGATACTTCATATAGTATTATTTATCTTGTTTGTATTTATATACTTTTTCCATACTATCAACTTGATTCTGTGGGCATAGCTTATATGATTGCTTATGTCTCTTATTTGCTTATTGTGTATCTGCTAATCAGAAAACTATTCGGTTTTCGATGGACAAAAAGCAATCTGACGACGGCTGGTTTTTGTCTTACATTGATAGTTCTTACTTTCTATTTTGTACAATACAGCAGTGTCAATATCTTCTTAATCGGCTTTCTATCCATTTCTGTATCATTAGGTTACTCTTTATATAAGCTAAACCAAGTAGTGCAATTAAAAGACCTATTTCATAAAATAAGAATATAAAAAATAAAGAATGAAACAGTTTGTTCCCTTTTTGGTAAATATCAATAACAAAAATATATTGATTATAGGTGGAGGTAAAGCTGCTCTGTTGAAGGCTAAAGGCATATATCGTTTTACCTCCCGTGTCACAATTCTAGCACCCCATATCACAAATGAGTTGATGGAATATCCCTTCCGATTTATTAGGCGGGAATACAAGGCTGGTACGGTCGACGATTTCTTCATGGTTTATGCTTGTACCGACAATGCGGAGATAAATAAGGAGATAGGGATAGAGTGTCAACGAAAGAATATTTTATATTCTGTTTGCGACAATCCGGATATGTCTTCGTTTGTAACTCCGGCGATCTATAAGAATGATGATGTTACAATATCGGTTGGAACAAATGGGAACAATCCTTTAAAAGCAATATTTATCCGCAATCAAATACAGCAGCTAATAGAAAATAATATATTGAAAATAGAAAATATAATAGAATAGTCATGGAAAACAAACTAATAGTTGTCAGCCGCCAAAGCAATCTTGCTATAAAACAAGTAGAAGAAGTCTTTAATCTCTTGGGGAGTGATGAATATGAGCTTATTACGTTGACCTCCTTTGGCGACAATCATAAGGATATCTCCCTGTTGGATGGTAATATTCGTCCTGATTTTTTCACAAAAGAATTGGATGATATGATTTTAGACGAAGATGCAGACATAGCCATTCATTCGGCAAAAGATCTTCCTTATCCTCTGCCCGAAGGGTTAGAGATTATAGCGCTTACCCAAAGGTTGGACAATAGTGATTCGCTTGTTTGCAGAGAAGGATTATCTGTGACGAAGTTACAGGAATTGGCTGTCGGAACTATAATAGGAACAAGTTCTGTTAAAAGAAAGCAAGAACTGGAGTCTTTAAATCCCAATTTGACTTTAAAGGGTATACGTGGAACGATAGAAGAAAGAATCAGGCAAACCGATAACGGAGATTATGATGCTGTTGTTGTTGCTACATGTGCATTGAAAAGACTTGGGCTCGAATATCGGATATCGGAGATATTACCATTCAAAACGCATCCTTTGCAAGGTGCGCTTGCTGTTGTCGCCAAAAGTGGAAGAAAAGACCTGATTGAGATATTTAATAAAATTGATATACGTGTAAATTTTGGGAAAGTTTATTTGATTGGGGCTGGACCCGGAAATGCTGATTTAATGACTATAAAGGGGAGGAAGGTTTTAGATGAGGCAGATGTTATATATTATGATGATCTTATCGATAAATCGGTTATGTCGACATTAAAAGAGAGCAAATTGATTTATGTGGGTAAGCGAAAAAATGTACATGCGAAAGAACAAAGCGACATTAATCTTCTAATGTTAAATAGCGCTTTTGAAGGTAAGACAGTTGTAAGATTAAAGGGAGGAGATCCAATGATATTCGCTCATGGTGGCGAAGAAGTTGAGTTTCTTCAAAGTAACCTTATAAATGTAGAAGTTATACCCGGTATTTCAACAGTAAATGCAGTAGCCTCCTTATGTAAGATACCCCTGACGCACAGGGAAATTGCATCGTCTGTTGCCATTGTTTCAGGACACGCTTTATATGGGTTGCAAGTTCCAAAGGCAGATACCTTAGTTTTTTACATGGCCGGAACAAGGATTAAGGCAATTGCAGAGAAAATGATAGGACAAGGCTGGGATGAGAATACACCTGTAGCATTAATCTATAATGTATCTATGCCCGATCAAAAAGAATTCTTCTATACCTTGAATAATATTATAGAAGAAGAAATACAATTTCCCACGCCGATAATCATTATAATAGGTAAAGTTGTAAATCTCAGATTTAAAGCAGCTAAAGAAATACATCCACAAAAAAAGGTTCTTGTAACTGGTCTCGATATTCAGCCGTACAAACATCTGGGCCAGGTAGTCCATACACCGTTAATTGATATACAACCACTTGAAAATAACGAAGAATTAATCTTAGCCATAAATCGTATGGATGAATTTGATCATATACTTTTTACAAGTAGAAATGCAGTTCATTATTTCTTTACGCAATTAATAAAGCAAGGAAAAGATAGTCGATCATTACAGCACATGAAGGTATTTTCGATAGGTAACACTACCTCCAATGAACTGTTGAAGTATGGTATAATAGCTGATTTCAAAGCTCAAATAGAGGATTCGGAAGGTGTTGTACAACTTTTCAAAGATAATGATATAAAGGGTTGTGTTTTAGTCCCGCGCTCTGATTTGGCATTGGAAATAATTCCAAGAGGACTTCGAGAAATAGGACTGTCGGTGGTAAGTGTAATAGCTTATCGAAACACGAAACCAATACAGCCGGAGAAAGTAGATCTTACCCTTATAGATACTTTGGTTTTTACATCACCTTCTGGTGTCGATAATTTTCTTGACGTTTATGGTAAGATTCCTCTGAACAGAAGAATTGTGGTAAGAGGACGTACTACCTACAATTATTTATTAGGGCTTAATTACTCCCAAGGCCAGATGGAGATGTTAGATACGTTTCAAAATATGTCTTCTTAATACGAATAAAGTCTGTTTAAATTCTATTTATTCAGTCTATCGTTAGTTGCATATATCAAATACTTTATAGCGATTTTCGAATATCAAGTTTCCATGGAAAAGTACTGATCGAAGTTGTAAAACAAACTTCGATCAGTTTTTTGTAAGTATTATGCTTGTTGTACTTACTTAGACTTTATCTGATACACTTTGTTTTTCTCTGTTTCGAAAGTATTTAAATAATATTTACCATCCGTTTTTTGAGTTACCGTCACACCTGTAATTTCTATAGGAACAGATGTGCGTATGGTACATTTATTTCCCAAATTAGACTTTATTGAAGCAGCTTTCAGGCGATTGTTCTGCCACTCTATGTCTACTTCAAAATTACCTCTTGCTTTTAATCCTTTTATGCTACCATCTTTCCATACTGACGGTAAGGCCGGTAGTATATGCAATTCTTTCAGGTGGCTTTGCAGAAGCATTTCCATAAAACCTGATGCGGCACCGAAATTGCCATCAATTTGGAATGGTGGATGGGCGTCAAAAAAGTTTGGATAGGTTCCACCTGCTCCCCCTTGTCCTTCTTCTACATATCGCATGATTTCACGAATCATTTTGTAAGCATGATCGCCATCCAGCAAGCGTGCCGCAAAATTTATCTTCCAACCTTTACTCCAGCCTGTACCTTCATCACCTCTGATTTCGAAAGTTTTTTCGCATGCTTTCGCTAATTCAGGAGTTGTCAGAGGAGAAATCTGTCGGCCCGGATGTAGACCAAATAAATGAGAAAGATGACGATGTTGAGGGTCTTGATCTTTATAATCTTTAGCCCACTCTTGTAATTGACCTTGAGAGCCAATTTTATAAGGAAGTAGTTTGGCCCGTTTTTCTATTAAAAGCTTTCTGAATTTATGATCAATATTCAAATCCTCAGAAGCTTCTATTACGTTGGTAAACAGATCGCGAATAATAGCAATATCCATAGTAGCTCCTTCTGTTGCCGAGTACGTTTCTCCTTTATCGGTCACGAAAGCCGCTTCCGGAGAAGTCGATGGTGAGGTTGTCAGATAGTCGTCTTTTTCGATCAACCAGTCTATGCTGAATAGCGCGGCTTCTTTCATTATGGGATAGGCCTCGTCTTTCAAAAATTTTTTATCTCCGGTAAAACTATAATGTTCCCACAAATGCTGACTCAACCAGTTACCGCCCATAAACCAACTTGCCCAATTGGGATCTCCATCACCAAAATCACCTACAGCATTACTCAGCCCCCAGATGTCTGTATTGTGATGAGCTACCCAGCCTCTGGTTTTATAAAATTCATTGGCTGTTACAGCTCCGGTCTTTGATAAATTTTTAATGAATTGCAAAAGAGGAATATGCATTTCCGATAGATTACCTTGCTCGGCAGGCCAATAGTTCATTTCGGTATTAATATTTATAGTATAGTTCGAACTCCAAGGTGGACGAAACTCTTTGTTCCATATCCCTTGTAAATTTGCTGCTGATCCTCCCGGGCGTGATGAGGAGATTAATAAATAACGACCATATTGAAAAAAGAGCATTTCCAATTCAGGATCGTAGTTTCCATACGAATACAATTTTAACCGCAGATCTGACGGGAGCTTATCATTTGTTGCTTTTGTCATTTCTTTGTTTGGCAGATGAAATACCACTCTGTCGAAATATTGCTTGTAATCAGCTATATGGTTTGTTTTTAGTACATCATAATCTTTAACCAGAGCTTTGGTGATATATCTTTCCGAGATAGACTTTTCATCTTTTCCCTGACTGTCAGGACATTTGTCGAAACCATTAAAACTCGTTGCTGCCGAAAAGAGAATAACAACGCTGTTAGCATCTTTGATATGTATACCATCTTTATCTGTTGTCATTGTTCCGCCTTTAGGTACAGCTCTCAAAACGCTCTGGAAGCGCATACCGTTGCAACCATCTGTATCTTCCTGTAAAATAGGTTCTCTACCTGCTTTATTATAATAATTAGGATCTACCCGGGACGGAGCTTTTCCATTCATTACAAGCTGATCGTTAGTACCTACGGTAACTGTATTTTTTAATAAACTATTCAAAGATAAGTCTAGATTTATCTTTCCGGCTTTATCTGCTGCAATGCGGATAACCATTACGCTATCGGGAGCAGAAGTAAATATTTCTCTAATATAATTTACTCCTTGTATTTCAAATCTTGTTGTCGCAATAGCTTCATTCAGATTCAAATCGCGATAATAGTTTTTTACGCGGCTTTTCTCTTTATAACTTTGCTTTATATGTAGATTTCCTAAGGGTAAGAAACTTTCTGAATAATATCCTTGCATCTTGCGGCACAGGCTATCGGCTAGTTTGTAATCACCTTTAGCTAAAGCCACACGGATAGGTTTAAGGTATTTATGTGCATCAGGGTTAATGTTTTTTTTCTGAGGTCCCCCCGACCAAAGTGTACCTTCATTTAGCTGGATCAATTCATTTTCGGTATCGCCAAATATCATTGCTCCTATGAAGCCATTGCCTAGCGGAAGAGCTTCGGTCCATCCTTTCGCCGGTCGTTCATACCAAAGTTTAAGGTTGTTTTGCCCATATAACCAAGTTGAAATAAAGACTAACAGTAAAAAGAAGATGACTTTTTTGTTCATGGTATATTTATTAGTTTATAGTTTCTTTCTTCGTATTTTATATTTTATATAATTTTTGAGTCTGATTTAATGTAAATATAAAAAATTAATCCAGTGATTTGAACTACCACTGGATTAATTAAGACTATTTTATTTTGTATAACCCGGGTTTTGAGTCCATGTTGGGTTTAGTTGCATGAATTTTAGAGGTATAGAGAAAACTCGGCGATATTTATCCTTGTTTGATGTTCCTAGAATAGCTTTTTTTAGTCCCCAATCGTCCTCGAATTTACCAAAACGGATAAGATCGTTCCGTCTCCAATATTCGTCTGCGAATTCTCTTGCACGTTCATCTAGTAATTCATCTAATGTTATATTATCCACAGATGGAGCCTGTGCACATTCTCTGATTTGATTTACTAAAGATGCAGCTGTATGCCCTAATGTCGGAGTAGCTCCACGAAGAATAGCTTCGGCTTTCATCAATAAAATATCAGCATATCTGAAAATAGGGATATCATTATCCTGATCGTAATTAGTACTATAAGTTGTAGGATAAAATTTTACATTTCGATATCCCATTGCCAATCCTAATTCATCGCCGGCAAGATCTAATTTACGCGTATTTTCGGTTATTTCGTCAGGAGTGTTACCTCTCACAACTAGGTCTTTGGTCAATTCGAAGTGCCATTCTACAATAGCATCCCCATCTGTTCCTTTATAGTATTTATCTAACGTTTTCTTGGAAATTTTAACTATATAAGGTTTTGTCGGATTATCTTCGTAATATTGAGGACCTCCTCGCCAGATTTTGTTTCTGACATCACCCGGTAAGTTGTATTTATCAACGAATTCGGGAATAGCACGGAGTGGGCCACTTGGTTTTCTCTTCATACCAAAAGTGAATTCGAAGAATTTATGTCCCCAGAATCGGCTATGAATATTTCCATCGGCCAAATTCCAGTTATAAGGAAAAGCAAAGATAAAGTCTTTAATATTAGCGCCATTGTTAGGCTTAAATTTAGCTAGCCAATCATTGCCTAATTCGAATGCATTACTTTGGATAATCTCGTCGCAAACAGCAACAAGGTCATCCAAATGAGTATTCGAATCTTTATTCGAATCGCTTGGCTCATAGTTAGAGATATCAGCTGCTGTATATACACCCCAGTTTAAATATAGTTTAGCTAAAAGAGCTTTTGCCATATATTGAGTCGGTTTTCCATAAGTAGTTTTATCGACTTTGGTGCTCAATGACGGCGTATTTTCGATCAGTTCTTTTTTTATAAACTCAGCAACTTCCTTACGGCTCGACTGAGGAGGAGCTGTTATTCCAAATTTGTCGATAATAGGTAACCTTCCGAAGTTATCCATCGCCCAAAAATAGTATAAAGCTCTCATTGTTTTTATTTCAGCCATCGCTTGAGCTCTATATTCAGTTTCAGGGGCTTTTTCAAGGATCGTTAATATTTGATTACAGGTCGATATACATGTGAATAATTCTTCGAAAGCTCCGGTAGTCATCGAATTGTCATAGGTCCATGTATGCAGAGCAAACTCCCCGTAATATCCTTTGTCGTACCAGTTGTTATCATTAGTAACCATTGTGGCTTCGTCGGTTGTGCCGGTGACCATCAACCAAAAGTTACGTCCGTAGGCTCCTTTAAATCTCGAATAAGCAGGTCCGCACACAGCCTCCATATCAGCTTGTGTAATAGGGAAGTTTTCTTCTGTATATTCAGACTTAACGTCTGTATCGAGATCGGTACAAGCGTTTAGTAAAAATAGCACGCCTAATATTGGTAATATTTTTTTTATTATAATTTTCATGATAATATTTTTTTATAATTTTTAAAATGTAATACTGGTCCCAAACATAAATGTGCGAGTTTTAGGATAAAAGTTTCTATTATCAATACCCGGTTCAGTTCCTCCCAGGTTAATTTCCGGATCGAGACCTTTGTATCCCGTAATTACAAAAACATTATTACAAGAGGCATACACACGCAAATTCTTAATATGTTTACTGATTTTCTCAAATGTATATCCCATTGACAAACTTGCTAAACGAAGATAATCTCCCTTTTCGATATATCGGTCAGATAGGAAATGGGAGTTTGTATCTGTCATTTTTTCGCTGTGACTAGCACTAACAAGCATATTCCGTCGAGTAATGTCGGCTACACGAGAAAGGCTAGCACGACTCGAATTGAGTATATCGTTGCCCATGATACCTGTGAAAAACATATCTAAAGTCCAATTAGAATAGGTCAATGTATTTTTCCACCCAAAGTTTAATTTAGGCTGAGCTGAGCCTGTTAAGAAACGATCCTGATCGGATGGGGTTAGTGTAACGCCGCCGTCTTTAGTGTAGAACTGAGAAATTCCATTTTCGTTATAGCCTGCCCATTTCCATGTATAGAATGAACCTAAAGGTTCTCCTTCTACAATACGCTGCTGATGTGCGCCTGTCTGTCCTGCCGCGTTCAATTCAGCTTTATCTATATATTCTTTTGCAAAGTTATCATTTGATAGACTTACTACCTTATTTTTATTGTGCGATACGTTCAAACTTGTATTCCAAGTAAATTTATCAGTCATGATAGGAGTGGCATTTAGTGTAACTTCGATACCTTTGTTACTGATTTCTCCAACATTGGTAGTTAACCATGAAACTAAGTATTCGGTTGTAGGTACTTCATAATCGGCAATGAGATCGTCCGTTCTTTTGTCATAATATTCGACTGTACCAGTCAGTCTATTATTAAAGAAGCCGAAATCCAGTCCAACGTTAATCATTGAAGTCCTTTCCCACTTCAAGTTCGGATTCGCATTCCGTACTGCTCCGATAGCACTTACGGTTTCTCCACTCGAGTTGATGAATGTTCCATTTTTATCATACAGAACACGAGATATATATGGATCGAAACCAAGACTGTTACCACTGACTCCATAGCCTATACGAAATTTTAGATCGCTGAAGATATTTAAATTCTTGATAAAGTTCTCCTCATTCATTCTCCATGCCAATGATCCGGAAGGGAATGTACCCCAACGATTGTTTTCGCCAAAGGCCGAAGATCCGTCTCTTCTGATAGTGGCTTGTAGTAAGTATTTGCTATTGAATGAATAATTGGCACGTCCGAAGAATGAAATAGATTTTTGTGTTTTGTATGAAGACGATCCATAGTCTATTCTATTCTCATAGCTGCCGGTTCCCAAGCCGTAGTAGCCTAAGGCATCTGATGAAAAATATTGATCGGTAGACTGAAATCCGTCACCGGTGTTTCTTTCTTCCCAAGAGTATCCAAGCATAAATCCTATTTTGTGGATATTATTGAGTGTTTTGTTATAGTTAGCATATATTTCAACGTTTTTTTGGATATCTTCATTTGTATAACGAAGAGCAAATCCTCCAACATTTTGTTTGACTTTAGATTTTATATCATTATAACGGCTTATATTTTCATTGTCGGATTGGTATGAGAGATTACCGGATAAAACAAGTTCTTCAGGAATAAGGTGCAAAGACGCCGTACCAATACCTTGAATACGTTTTCGACGAACATCGTCTGAGTTTTGATTAAGCAACCCAACAGGATTGTAGTATTGACCATTATCCAGATTTTCGAAGTAACTTCCATCTTTATTATAAACGGGAGACTCAGGTAAGTAATACGTCATGGCGTCCAGTACATTCAGCCCCTCGTTGCCGGCTTGTATATATTTACTATTTGTAATACTTGCATTCAAACTAAAACCTAAATCTAAACGATTTTCCAATGTTTTAGTATTTAGATTCATGCGGGCGGTCGTGCGATCTAATTCCGAATTTTTAATGATCCCTTTATTATCCAAATAGTTGAGCGAAACAGAATAATTCGTCTTTTCACTTCCTCCGAGAATAGAAATATTGTGATTGTGGGAAAAACCTGTACGCTGAACTTCTTTTTGCCAGTTAGTATTTGTGTCTTTATCTATATAATTGGACGATCCTAGAGTCAGACCGTTGTCATCTAGGATTTTACGATGTTGTTCGGCATCTAATAGCTCCCATCTGTTGGATACCTGATCTACAGCCATGTATGCACTGTAAGTTACATTTGCCGCTCCACTGTTACCTTTTTTAGTTGTAATAATAATAACTCCATTTGCTGCTTTCGAACCGTAAATGGCAGTAGCAGAAGCATCTCTTAAAACATCGATTGATTCAATGTCATCCGGAGCAACTAATGCTATCGAGGCTCCGGGTATACCATCAATTACATAGTATGGCTCTTGAGCTTCTCCTCCTCTGAATGAGGATGCTCCGCGTAGAGTCAAAGACGGTGTGGCTGTAGGGTTGCTACTTGTTGTAATAGTCAGTCCGGGAACTTTACCTTGTAAAAGTTGCCCCGGAGATGTATAAACTCCACCTTTGTTCAGTTCATCTGCTTTAATTGTTGTAATAGAACTTGTCAAATCTTTGCGAGTCATTTTGCCATAGCCCACAACAATTACCTCGTCTAAAAAATTGTCATCTCCCTCTAGTATTACAGACATGAATGAACTTGTAGCTTTAATCTCTTGTGTTTTAAAACCTATAAATGAAAGTTGTATAATACTGCCCTGTGCTACATTAAGAGAGAAGTTACCGTCGATATCGCTCATAATGCCATTAGTAGTTCCTTTTTCTACAATACTGACTCCGACTAAGGGTTCGCCTGTATTGTCGACAACTCGGCCTGTGACCTTATTTTGGGCAAATACCAACGTACAGTTTAGCAATAATAATGCAAGGACGACCCAAGTGCGAGTCATCCCTTTTTTGTAAATTTGTACTTTAAGCATAGAATTAAAATTTAACAATAAGGGTTAATAAATAAAGGTTATTTGGTGTATATATTTATCATAGGAATGAGATAAAAAATCATCGAATTTAGGCCTTAATACTCTCTTTTTTGTGAAATGATCTTAATTATTTTTTCGTTTATACTCATTTAAATAATTTAGTTTATTGATGATAAGCTCCAAAAGTATTTAATAAAACGGTTGATATTTATCAGGCTCTACTAAAATATAACGCAAAGGTTTGCGTTGATTTATTTAGGTTTTAAAATAACGAATCGCAAAGGTGCAGTATATCATTATCATTAGGGATGTATCAACTAATAATTTCATCCCGAAAATGTAGAAGTATTTTAATATCATCTTAGCCATATAATAACAATAATCAACGATCTTTAACTGGGAATCAAACCTCTCATCAATTATGGCAATATTATTAATTACAATATTGTATTTAATTTATTTTCTGTCTTTAGTATATAGCTGTCTTAATGCTGGACATGAGGAAGATCAGGAATGCTAGGTTATTTAATTATTTATAAGTTTTTCAATTATCCTTCCAGAAAAAATATCCTGTTATATTGATAATGGGTTTACCGTTTCGTGCCTATATTATGATATAATATATTTTTTTTGATATCTGCACATAAAAAAATATACATTTAAGTTAAAATAGTATTAGTTTTGTGCTCAATGCCTATTGATCGAATCTAGCGAAATTAGTTTCTTATGGGGGTGTTCTTGACTGGCCTGATGTTACGAAAGTATATTTGGGTAAATAAGTATTATTACTAGTCTAAATAGTATCGCTAACCTCAGATTAATTATACTAACATTGCAGTTCATTATTAATCATTAATCTATAGCCCTATGATATATCGATGAGAATATTGCCTTGAATCTAGTTAAAAACATATTTTATATCAATGACGAGATATGTTTCTTTTTAAATGAATTTAGACACACAATATATTCTTTTTTATAGCAAAAGAATATGTAATCAGCCATGAGTATTTAAAAAAGTATTACGCTTTTTATGAGAATTTAATTAGTTTTTCAATTAAAAAATATGTTAACAAATCTATGTTTTTATGAAAATTAAAAATTTGTTGTACCATGTGATTCCTTATTGGATGATGCTAGTAGGTCTACTTATGTATCCTTCGCTACAAGCGTATGCACAAGTTGATCGTTCTGCCAGCGTGATTGTAGTAAAAGGAAATGTTACTGATGAACATGGAGAAACATTAATTGGGGTCAGTGTTAGTGTAAAAGGACAATCTACTTTAGCAACCATTACCAATGAGAATGGAGACTATACACTGAGAAATGTACCTAGTAATGGAATTATAGTGTTCTCCTACATTGGAATGGTGAGTATGGAGGTCAATGTTTCGGGAAAGGAAGTAATTGATGTTCGAATGTCCGATCAGTCGATAGGACTGGAGCAGGTTGTTGTCACTGCATTTGCGACACAGAAAAAAATAAATGTTACGGGAGCAATATCAACCGTAACAGGGAGAGAAATCACTTCTACTCCAGTGTCAAATGTAGCCAATGCCCTTATCGGAAATACTCCGGGCGTTGGAGGCCTACAGACTAGTGGTGAGCCTGGGCGTAATGCAGCTAATATTCGTATACGTGGTATTGCCACTTATGGAGATGCTACACCTCTGATAGTTATAGATGGTGTAGAACAATCGGCTGAACAAGCCTTCGCCGAGCTTAATGCTATGGATCCGAACGAGATCTTAGGTGTCAGCGTTCTGAAAGATGCTTCGTCGACGGCTGTATATGGAATCCGAAGTGCTAATGGGGTAATCATAGTAACGACCAAGAGAGGTATGTTGGGTAAACCTGTTATCAGTCTTTCTGCAAACTATGGATTTACAAAGGCATCCAATCTTCAACAGAATCTGTCTTCATATGATTGGGCAGTTATGAGAAATGATGCAATAGATCATGAAAACAAAAGTTATGCAGGAGCCACTAGTAATAATATTTATAAGTACAACGAGAACCATTTGTGGAAATTCAGAAATAATAGGGATTTTACCTCTGATGAAATTGATGGAATGAACTTGTCTCCAGCCCAAAGAGAAATGCTTCTAAACAGCCCGTCTTTGTTTTATGGAAGCCAGGACCTTTATGGTAATCAATTTGGTGAATCAGGACCTCAGGCGCAATTGAACTTAAATATATCGGGAGGAACAGAAACTCTCAAATATTTTGCTTCTCTAGGTTATTTTACTCAAGAGGGAATTACAAATACGACGAATTATTATGGTTCAAATACCGGGTCAAAATTTGAAAGATATAATTTTAGATCAAACTTTGATATAGATATTACGAAGAACCTTAAAATATCGGTCGGGCTAGCAGGTCAATTTGGCAGCACACAAGGTCCGGGAAATACATCAGACCCATATGACTTAAGTGCACGATATAAAGCGATCATGCAATATGTATATGAGGGAAATCCGTTTATGGCTCCCGGTATTATTGATGGAAAACTAATTAGCGGCTTCGCGGGTGAAGCAGGTACTATTCAGAATCCAATATCTCAGATTACAAATAGCCAAATTGGAAATCAAAATGCAATATACAATCTGCTGAATAGTGGTACTGGTACTATCGACAATACATTGTTGAACGCGACAGTTAAGGTAGAACATGAACTAGATTATCTATTGAAAAACTTGAAAGTACAAGGAACTGTAAATTATCAGGATAACTATAATCGAATAACTAGTTTTAGACCATCCTTACCATCTTATACCGTACAACGAAACCTTGAAGATCCTAATGTATTGGAATTTTTTGGAGGTTCTATAGGACAAGATGAATTCTCTTCATGGGGACATAGCAATTGGAACAAGTTGTATGTGGATGGAGGTCTTAGTTGGGCCCAGAATTTCGGATTGCACCATGTGTCAGGATTATTTTTAGGAAAAGCTTCAAAATATTATATGCCTTGGGATAGCAATAATACAAACACCCCATCAGGTGTAATTGGTTTGGTTGGACGTGTTACTTACAATTACGACGAATGCTATATGGCAGAGTTGAATATAGGTTATAACGGAACTGAACAATTTAGAAAAGGAAAACGATTTGGATTTTTCCCTGCCTATTCTGTTGGTTGGGTACCAAGTAGTGAATCATTTTTTCCAAAAAATAAATGGGTGACATTTGCTAAAGTACGAGGATCGTATGGCGAGGTAGGAAATGACCGTCTAGGCAATCAGCGAAGATACTTATATTTACCTAATACCTACAATCTTAATCAAAGTGGTTATTGGTGGGGAAATACAGGAAATAATGTTGGCAACTATTATCTCGGTGTTACGGAAGGTACATTGGGGAATCCTAATGTGACTTGGGAGAAAGCTCAAAAATATGATATAGGGGTAGAGCTTAAATTTCTAGACAACAGACTGTCATTTATATATGACTGGTTTAAAGAAGATAGAAAAGATATTCTTACCACCCTTGGAACAATTTTGGATATTTACGGTGTAGATTCAGGTAAAGTACCTCCAAGCAATATTGGACAGACCACCAATAAAGGTTACGAAATAGGTTTGGGGTGGAATGATCAAATTGGTCATGTAGGTTATTCGGTAGAAGCCAATATGAGTCATACTAAAAATAAAATTATATATCAAGCAGAAGCGCCCAACCCTTATTATTGGATGAACAGAACAGGATTTAGTATCGGACAGCGTTTTGGATTAAAGAGTGACGGATTGTTCAATACGCAAGAAGAACTAGCGAATCGCCCATATAATACTTTCACTAGTAATAAAGCTACTCTTGGAGATATTCGTTATGTAGATTTGAATGGAGATGGTATTATCGACAATAAAGATATTGCCCCTATTGAATATCCTAACTATCCTGCATACCATTATAGTATCAAGTTGGGAGTAAATTATAAAGGATTTGATATAAAACTATTATTTAATGGAACGGCCAGAGGCTCATTCTATATGGGTAGTGGTATGACAATGCCATTCTTTAAATATGCAGGTAATGCATGGCAATGGATGGATGACGGGCGATGGACCGAAGAAAGATACGCTGCAGGAAGTAAAATAACATATCCACGTTCAATTTTTAATCCTACTACTTCAGAAAACAACTACCTAAGTCAATCTAGTGATTATTGGATGTATTCAAATGATTTCTTCAAACTGAAGAACATGGAGATAGGATATACTTTCCCATCTAATAGTAAGTTCCTGAAAATGGCTAGGCTTGCATCTCTACGGCTATATATAAATGGTAACAATCTGATTACCTTCCAAAACGAGATGAGAAAAATGGGTATCGACCCTGAAACAGCTGATGGTTCTTCTTATATCTATCCTTTAACACGAGTGTTCAATTTCGGATTAAACATTCAATTCTAATAAAGAAAAAAGATAGTCATGAAAAATATAATTATTCTATTACTAACAATATTTTTATTTTCCTGTGAGAATGAATTCCTGGAAATACCAGATACTTCAGGAACAGTAGACCTTGACGAGATATACTCCTCCGGCAAAAATGCAGAAGGTGCTCTTGCTAAATGCTACCGTGATGTATTAAAGCATGGATGGCCTACCGGATGGGGTGTGGGGCATGGTAATCTAGGATCAATTTCTGGTGAACGATATAAAGGCTATAGTTGGCATGGTACATTTCATATAGCAGAGTCAGGCTTAAGTGTAACAGGATCTGATGGTTCAGATGCCGGAGCTGATCACTATAAGCAAAATTGGATGTACATAAGAGCATGTTACATAGTGAAAGAAAACATCGATAGAGTACCCGATATGAGTGATGAAATGAAAGGATATATCAAAGCCGAAGCTACAGCGCTGATAGCATATCGATATATGGGGATGTTTTACAGATATGGAGGATTACCACTCGTTGTGAAATCTTTTAATTCAGATGATGATTTATTTATAGGCAGATCTCCACTTTCGGCAACTTACAATTTTGTGGAGGGGCTTATCGAAGAAGCCTACTCTGGCTTACCTGATAGATGGGAGTCGAAATATGGAGGACGTATAACAAAAGGGGCTGCACTAGCGATGAAAGCTCGTCTGCAAATGTTTGCTGCCAGACCCTTGTTTAATTCTTCCAAACCTTATATTTCGGGAAGTGAAACTGATAGTTTAGTATGTTTCGGGGCTTATGATACAAATAGATGGAACGAGGCCATAAAAAGTAATGAAGCTGTATTGACATGGGCAAAAGCCAATGGTTATGAATTACGTAACACAGGGGGAGCCGGCGATGGGAATCCTAATCCAAATGCAATGGATGACTATGGTACAGCAGTATCTTTGCCTAATAACAACGAAGTTATACTTGCTTACAAATTCAATGAAGAAAATCAAAATAACAATTATCTAGCCTATTACTATAATGCTTCTCCATATTGGTGGAAAGACAGATGGGATACTGACAATATAGGGCTTCTAACAAATTTTCTGGAAAACTATTATCTGGAAGATGGGACTACTCCTGTATGGCCTAAGGTTGGAGATGCTAGTCCTCTACCGGCAAGTCATTGGTTAGAAAATATGTCAAAAATAGAAGCTCGTTTCAAGGTTGACTATATAGTACCTGGTGCTGGCTCAAAATCTAATCCCGGAGATAATAGCTGGAATTTGGGAGGATGGGGTAGAAGAGCAGGAAATACCTCTGCTTCTAATAGCTTTCCTGGCGTAGGTGAATCGGGTAAAGGATGTGGTGCTCCTACTAAGTTTTATTATAAGGCAGGAGGACGTACTTGGTTCGAACCGCCATTATTCAGGTTGGCAGAAACTTATCTCAATTTAGCTGAAGCTTATAATGAAATTGGTAATACAAGTAAAGCATTGGAGTCTCTTAATAAAGTACACAATAGAGCCGGATTGCCCAAAATCACAGAAAGTGATCAAGCACGATTGAGAACCCTTATACAGCGAGAAAAAGCTATTGAGTTTGTTGGTGAAAATCAACGATATTATGATGTAAAGCATTGGAAGCATCCGGACATTGCTAATGGTATAATAGGGGGGAATATGCGAGAGTTACAGTTCTACTCGAGCAGTATGAATAATAATGGGCAAATGCCTAATCAGATAATTCATTACTGGGATGCAAATTCTTATGTTGCATACTGGAATCCTAGAATGTATTTAGAGCCTATTCCTCAAACAGAGGTAAACAAAGGAGTAACAGTACAAAATCCAGGATATTAATC
>NZ_JAEPKU010000257.1 GCF_016652235.1 Dysgonomonas sp. Marseille-P4677 | reverse complement strand
ATAGGACAGAAACTCCAGAAAGGAGGTGTTCCAGCCGCACCTTCCGGTACGGCTACCTTGTTACGACTTAGCCCCAGTCACCGGTTTTACCCTAGGACGCTCCTTGCGGTTACGCACTTCAGATACCCCCAGCTTCCATGGCTTGACGGGCGGTGTGTACAAGGCCCGGGAACGTATTCACCGCGCCATGGCTGATGCGCGATTACTAGCGAATCCAGCTTCACGGAGTCGAGTTGCAGACTCCGATCCGAACTGGGAGAGGCTTTGGAGATTAGCATCCTGTCGCCAGGTAGCTGCCCTTTGTACCCCCCATTGTAACACGTGTGTCGCCCCGGACGTAAGGGCCGTGCTGATTTGACGTCATCCACACCTTCCTCGCATCTTACGACGGCAGTCTCGTTAGAGTCCTCAGCTCTACCTGTTAGTAACTAACGATGTGGGTTGCGCTCGTTATGGCACTTAAGCCGACACCTCACGGCACGAGCTGACGACAACCATGCAGCACCTACATAGAGACCATTGCTGGCTAACAAATTTCTTCATTATTCCTCTACATTTCAAGCCCGGGTAAGGTTCCTCGCGTATCATCGAATTAAACCACATGTTCCTCCGCTTGTGCGGGCCCCCGTCAATTCCTTTGAGTTTCACCGTTGCCGGCGTACTCCCCAGGTGGATTACTTATCGCTTTCGCTTAGTCACTTATTGTATATCACAAACAACTAGTAATCATCGTTTACGGCGTGGACTACCAGGGTATCTAATCCTGTTTGATCCCCACGCTTTCGTGCTTGAGCGTCAGTTATAGCTTAGTAAGCTGCCTACGCAATTGGAGTTCCTCGTTATATCTAAGCATGTCACCGCTACACAACGAATTCCGCCTACTTCATCTATACTCAAGACTCCCAGTTTCAACGGCAGTGTTCAGGTTGAGCCTGAAAATTTCACCGCTGACTTAAAAGCCCGCCTGCGCACCCTTTAAACCCAATAAATCCGGATAACGCTCGCATCCTCCGTATTACCGCGGCTGCTGGCACGGAGTTAGCCGATGCTTATTCATACAGTACATGCAATAACATACACGTATGCCTTTTTATTCCTGTATAAAAGAAGTTTACAACCCATAAGGCAGTCTTCCTTCACGCGATTTGGCTGGTTCAGACTCTCGTCCATTGACCAATATTCCTCACTGCTGCCTCCCGTAGGAGTCTGGTCCGTGTCTCAGTTCCAGTGTGGGGGATAAACCTCTCAGTTCCCCTATCCATCGTTGCCTTGGTGAGCCGTTACCTCACCAACCAGCTAATGGAACGCATGCCCATCTACTACCGATAAATCTTTAACAAATATTCCCATGCGGGACCCCTGTTTTATGCGGTATTAGTCCGAATTTCTCCGGGTTATTCCCCTGTAGTAGGCAGGTTACATACGCGTTACTCACCCGTGCGCCGGTCGCCATCAAAGTATTGCTACTCTATGCTGCCCCTCGACTTGCATGTGTTAGGCCTATCGCTAGCGTTCATCCTGAGCCAGGATCAAACTCTTCTTTGTATATTTTTTTACTTTAAATCCTTTGTCCTGTCCTCAATCAATTTCTCAAATTTATTGAAAAGTTATTGACGGTATAATACCCTAAGTTTTCCCTGCTAAAAGCAGGTCTATTGTACTACACTCTATAATGTTGTATTCATTTCCTTCAAAGATCGCTATTGTTTCTCTCCCCCCTATCCAGGCCCGTTGGCCCGTATCCTTCAGTGGGAAAGCGGATGCAAAAGTAGAGAAAACTTTATTATACTCCAAATCTTTTAAGAGA
>NZ_JAEPKU010000256.1 GCF_016652235.1 Dysgonomonas sp. Marseille-P4677 | reverse complement strand
GTTCATTTCAAGTATGATAAATATCCTTGCGCCGAATGTGGTTCTAAAATTAAAAGCGACTCAAAGAATTATTGGGGGCCGACTAAAGTTGGTATTAGTTTTATCTATTTTATTTTTTAATTCTAATATATTATGAAAAGGAATAGATTTCTAGTTGGAATTGTAATGATAATAATCTTTATTTCCAATCTTCAAGCGCAACGAATACAAAATAATATATATATAAATAATGCAAAAGCCAATCAGTCTAAAGATAGCTTGGTTGTAGAGATGACAATTGATGGAAGTAAAATAGAATTGCCATCAAATGAATCTGTAATGTTGACACCTGTTATTAAGACAGATAATAATATCATCGAGTTACGTCCAGTGGTTATCAGTGGTAATATCAGATACAAAGCGGATAAACGGACAATGTATTTTAGTAAAGATTTAAAAAATAATGCAGATCCACTGATGATAAAGGAAGTATCCACTATCAGTTATAGACAAAAGATTTCGTATCAGCCATGGATGCAAAATGCGACACTATATATGAAACAATTAATTACAGGGTGTGCAGAATGCTTAAAAGCTGAGAATTGGAGTATAATAGGAGATCATATTTATACCGAAAACATTAAGCCAGAAAAGCCAAATGTCAAATTTACGGTATCCTACATAGCTCCGGAAACTGAAGCTGTAAAGAATAGAAATTACGAAGGATCTGCCTTTTTAGATTTTCAGGTAGGTAAATCTATAATTATTCCTGAATTTAGAAATAATTATATAGAGCTTAATAAAATAGAAAATGTCCTAGACCAATTAAAACAAGATAATAATGCAACAATAAAAACTATTTCGTTGATCGGTTTTGCATCACCAGAAGGAAATTATCAGACAAATAACAACCTTTCATCATCCAGAGTACAGTCTTTAAAAGTATATCTTCAAAAAAAATATAATTATACAAATGATATATTTAATGAAATGCAAGGTGGTGAAGATTGGGCAAAATTAGAAGATCTGGTTTCAAAATCTGATTTATCAGACAAATACAAAATATTGGAGATTATAAGTTCATCCATATCCGAAGATATAAAAGAGCAGAAGCTCAAAAATTTAGGTGTTACATACAAAATATTATTAGAAGAATATTTTCCGAAATTAAGAAGGGTAGACTATAACTTAAATTATGTGGTGCGTGCTTTTTCTATCGAAGAAGGAAAGATAATTGTAAAAACAAATCCTGCTCAAATGAGCCTTAATGAGATGTTTCTAGTAGCAAATAGTTATGAAAAAGGGAGTGAAAACTTTAAAGATATATTTGATATTGCAGTTAGAATGTATCCAAAGGACGCAGTTGCTAACATTAATGTAGCAGCAATAGCACTCGAAGAAGGGAATACAAAAGTAGCCCATCGATATTTAGATAACTATAAAGAAAATGCTGCATCATGGAACAACCAAGGAGTATTGTGCGCTCTGGAAGGAGATATGGAAAGAGCTGAAGAGTATTTTAAGAAAGCGGAAAGCGTGGGAGTTCTAGAAGCCACAGAGAACCTAAAGAAGATTACTTTGTTAAATTCAACATCGTATTGAAATTTATTTAGATAATATTTTTTTTATTTGTAGGATGAGCCAAACCAATTTTCATCCTATGGGAAGATATGTGTGTTTCTCTGGTAATTTTCTTTATAAAAATATCCTAATATAATCCTTCAGTTTAAGACGAAGTATTTTTTAAGATTGCGTGAAGATTGGCCAAACACCAGTTATGTATATATTTTAGTTATAAATATATCATATAATAATCTACTCCTTAACAATACACAC
>NZ_JAEPKU010000255.1 GCF_016652235.1 Dysgonomonas sp. Marseille-P4677 | reverse complement strand
TCCTTATATAGCTCATGTCCTCTTTTATATTTGAAAAAAAATGACGAAATTTGCGAGCCTTTAAATGAAACGAATATATTAACTATATAAAATCAATTGAAACAAATGGTTAAAAGTGCTTTGCAAGTAGCTCGGGCTGCTTATAAACCTAAAATGCCAAAAGCATTGTACGGTTCTGTAAAAATTGAAGAAGGTGCTGCAACTCAGTCTGTAGCAGATCAGGAAGAAGTAAAAAAACTATTTCCGAACACCTACGGTATGCCTACTCTCAAATTTGTAGAGTCTGCAGAGAAAGTAAATTATCCGGCAATTAATGTTGGTGTTATTTTGTCAGGAGGTCAGGCTCCCGGCGGTCATAATGTTATTGCAGGACTTTTCGATGGAATTAAAGGCTTGAATGCAGATAGTCAACTTTTTGGTTTCTTGATGGGACCAGGAGGGCTTGTGGATCACGATTATAAAGAATTAACTGCTGCTATTATTGACGAATACCGTAATACCGGGGGATTTGATATTATCGGTTCGGGCCGAACAAAATTGGAAACAAAGGAACAATTTGATAAAGGGCTTGAAATTCTTAAGAAATTAAATATCAAAGCTCTTGTTATTATTGGTGGTGATGATTCCAATACAAATGCTTGTGTGCTTGCTGAGTACTATAAAGCTATTGATGCAGGAGTTCAGGTAATAGGATGTCCAAAAACAATTGACGGTGATTTGAAAAATGAAATGATAGAAACTTCATTTGGTTTTGATACTGCATGTAAGGTTTATTCAGAAGTTATCGGTAATATACAGCGTGACTGTAATTCGGCTCGCAAATACTGGCACTTTATTAAGTTGATGGGACGTTCTGCTTCTCACATAGCTTTAGAATGTGCTCTTCAGGTGCAACCTAATATCTGTATCATATCAGAAGAAGTTGAAGCTAAAAAACAATCATTAGATGATATCGTAACAAATATTGCAAATTCTGTAGCTAATCGTGCTGCGAATGGTAATAATTTCGGTACAGTATTGATTCCAGAAGGTCTCATTGAGTTTATACCTGCAATGAAAGTTCTTATAGCAGAATTGAATGATTTCCTTGCACATCATCAAGAGGAATTTAATGCAATTCCTAAAGAAGAGCAATTAGCATATATCAGAAAAAATCTTTCGGCTGAAAACTCAAAAGTGTTTGCTAGTCTACCTGACGGAGTAGCTCGTCAATTAACATTAGACCGTGACCCTCATGGAAACGTTCAGGTTTCACTTATTGAAACAGAGAAGCTTCTTGCTGAAATGGTAGGTAACAAATTAGCTGAAATGAAAGCTGCCGGTAAATTTGTTGGTAAATTTGCTCCTCAGGTGCATTTCTTCGGTTATGAAGGACGTTGTGCTGCACCTTCCAATTATGATGCAGACTATTGTTACTCATTAGGCTATACTGCATCAGCTCTTATTGGTGCTGGTAAAACAGGCTATATGTCTTCGATACGTAATACTACTGCTCCTGCCGATCAGTGGATAGCAGGAGGTATTCCTGTGACAATGATGATGAATATGGAGCGTCGCCATGGTGACATGAAGCCTGTAATTCGTAAAGCGTTAGTAGAATTAGATGGTGCGCCGTTTAAGTATTTTGCTGCAAATCGTGAGGCTTGGGCTATAGGAACAGAATTTGTTTATCCTGGACCAATCCAATACTTTGGACCAACTGAAGTTTGTGATCAGCCTACAATTACCCTAAAGTTAGAACAAGGAAAATAGTTCTTAAGTAATATTTTATAATAAAAGGTACAGATAAATATCCGTGCCTTTTGTTTTTTGCTGTATAAGAGATGTGTTAGAT
>NZ_JAEPKU010000254.1 GCF_016652235.1 Dysgonomonas sp. Marseille-P4677 | reverse complement strand
GTTAACCGACTATTTAAATAAAATGTCATATTTTTTTTGCCTTAAAAAGGTTAATTATCCTTATTTTAGTAACTTTGCCGAGATTTATAAAATTAATGAACACAAAAACAAATAGCTATATAATAACACTTGTCGATAGGTTAAAACCATTCAAAGATATCATTTGGTTTCTATGCTTATTCCTGATTTTCGAATTTATATGGAAACTATGTGTACATCAAGGTGAAAATGAACGCATCCTAATTGTTCTGGGCAAAGATCTAACCGCATATACCGAAGGGATCAACGAATGGACTGCAAGCTCTGTATACTGGGTTATACATGATGTGCTGGGTTATGATAACTTTTATATTATAAATGATGTGACTCTTTACTTCGAGAATTCCATTTACATCGATATAATATGGGGATGTACTGGCCTCAAACAGTTTTTTATGTTCACCTTTATCATGCTGTTTTATTTTGGGCCAGCAAAAAAGAAATTATGGTTTATACCTTTATCGCTCTTCATCCTCTTATTAATAAACATTCTTAGACTCGCCATCATCATTTTGATAGTAAAAGACCCTTTCCCCGAATGGTTTATACCTATAAATGAATGGTACAATAACTGTACATGGGAAAATACCAAAGAATGCTATTTTAAATTTTATGAAGATTGGTTTAATGTATTCCATCGGGATATATTTGTCTGGATATATTACGATGGTGTGATATTTGTTCTATGGCTTATTTGGGAAGAAAAGATAAGAAAACCATATTTGAGGATTGTAAAAAGAAACCCGACTCTTTAGATTTATCTCCTACCTTTTTTTTGTCTGGTTCTAAAACGAAGATTATATAGAGGTTGTATTATATCCATTACGATCAATGAAAAATAAAATTTTCCAGATCGGAAATATCGAGCCGATTTATTTATAATAATCTGTTGAATAATCAATCCTACCAAAAAGAGAAAAACTGCAATACCTAATAAAGCCCAATGTTGTATTATTCCGCCATAAACACATAATAGGATTAAGCCCAAGTAGTAGAAATACCTGTTATATGCCTCAATATAAAAAAACGCTGGCGCGGAGCTTTTGTAAAAAGACTTAGCTATAGAATACGACTTCTTTAATTTACGCCAAAGCGAGAATCTGGTCATAGTAGTTTCGACAAAGCTATCGGAAGATATAGCTACAGTAGTATTGCTTTCTGTTACAATTTGATTAATAAACACATCCTCCCCGTTTTCCAGATTCAAAAAAGAAGCAAAACCTTTATTATCGAAAAACAATTGTTTCCTAAATGCAACATTCCGATATGTACCTGTATAAGGCTTTCCTTTTAGAGCCATTGATAAATATTGCATACTGAATATATAGTTGTCGAAACGAGCTACCCGATTAAAGAATTTTTCGGTTTCTGTAAAAAAAGAATATCCCAAAACAACATCTTTTTGATCCGACATTTCATTTATCATAGATAATATCCACTGATTCGACACAGGCTTTGAATAGGGTTCTGTAAATAATAATACATCTCCTTTTGCTGCCTTAATACCAATGGTTAGGGCTAACTTCTGACGTCCAAACGCCTTATCGTTAGAATATGGAAGATAGGTATGATATAAATGTGGGTTGTTTAGAGTCAATGATTGCAACAATTCATCTGTTTCGTCGGTAGAACCATTATTTACCACTATTACTTCAAAATCAGGGTAATCTTGAGATAAAATAGCCGGCAGATTAGTGACTAATTCATTAGCTTCATTTTCTGATGCTATTATAACTGATACTTTAGGTTTAAAATATATAGGTTGATAGTTATCTTTTTCTCTTTTCCTTATATATGCATATGGTTTTCTGTAATAATTGATTAAGAAAAACAATTGTATAAAGA
>NZ_JAEPKU010000253.1 GCF_016652235.1 Dysgonomonas sp. Marseille-P4677 | reverse complement strand
GGTCGAGGTAAGCAGTTCCCGCTTCATTGGTATAGGTGCGGGTATGGATATAGTTCTGGTTGACGCTGACCGAAGTATTGGTTCCCGCATAAGGATCGCAGGTTGCCGGGTTGACTGTCATGGTCAGGGATTTGGTCGCATCGGCTGCAAAACTGAATCCGGGCAGCAGGCGGATACTCTGACAGGCCAGTTCGCTTCCGCCTGTAGTGCGCGGTGTTTCCAAGGTGATATTGCCTTGTCCATATGCAATAGTGATGGTACTAATGCTTAGTAAGATATTAAGTAGATAGCGTTTCATGGTTGTACGGTTTTTAGTTGCCGGTTCTCTTGTTCTAAGGCTTGGATGCGTTTGTCTTGATTGATCACGTAGAGGGCCAGTTCTTCTATCTTTCGTAAGAGCCTGATCTGCATATCATTCAGATTAAATCCATTTTCCTGCATCTGTTTTTCGGATGGGATATCAGGCAGATGCCTGTTCTCTTTTTCGAATATTTCCACTTCCGAAAGTGGTTTCAGACTATAAGACGGAGAGAATACGAAATCAGCGCCGTCGTTAATTTTTATTTCCACTTCTTTAGCAATTATTTTTCCTCGAACATCTAATTTGGATTGGGGGGGTAAAGTGCCTAGTCCTATATTACCATCTTGATCTGTTGCCAACATATTTTTTTTTGTAAACCAATGTGTTGCATCAGTTTTTCCTTCTGGATTATATCTTACAATGTCAATAGGTTTTGCTAATGTTATTTGATCCAGAGGCCCATTAATTAACCAAGATTGGACAAAAAGAGATACATAGCTAACATTTATCTGGATAACAAAATCATATTTTGTACCATTTTTATAGACTTTTAGTTCATAACCACTGTCAGACCCTCCAGTCTTGTTTACGTTAATAATGTTAGCTGATCTCGTAGTTATGGAATATGAACTTGTACCTGAAGAAGTACCTGTGAAAATTCCACCGAAAACATCTAATTTTAATTTTTGATAGACACTTCCACTAGCTTCGGCTAGTGAACCTACATAATAATGTCTTTGGTCTGGATTAAAAACATGACTGATTATATAATGCCCCTGTCCCATGACGGATATTCCAACAAGAAAGAATAGTATAGTTATTATGTGTTTTTTCATAATTATCTTTTTTCTAATTCAACAACTCTCTTTTCTAATTTTTCATTCTTCTTTTTCAGATCTATCACATATAAAGTTAACTCCTCGATCTTCTGTAAGAGCTTAGCTTGCATTACTCCTACATTGATACCATTCTCAATTACTTCTCTTTCGGATGGAATATCCGGTAAATGTCCTTTGTTATTGATATGCTGCTCTACCGATTGTAGGGATGGTAATCGATAATATTTGGCAAAAACGAAATCAGACCAACCTGTAGCTTCGATTTTGACTTCTTTGGAACGAATTACCCCCGCAACTTCTAGTTTATAGGTTGGGAATGAGATTCCGATTCCTATATTACCTTCCGGTGTTATACGCATCCGTTCTATCAGATCAGCAGTGCCTGTATTTATTCCTGATGGATTTGTATAAAATGCTAATGCTGTTTTCTGAATCAAAGCATTATTCTCCTGATGTTTATTAAATCTTAAGGCCGCAATACGGGCTCCTATCTGGTCTTGAGCAACATCTCTGTAACCTGAAAAGTCTAGGTTATATTGCGCAGCCAAGGCACCTAAGGGTACTAATTTATTGCCTATATCATTAAGCTTGCCTATTCGTAAATTCCCTCCACTAGCATTCGAAACATGGAGATTGCCGTTTATAGTCTGATTTTGAGAGAATACAACAGTTGTAAGTAGAACAAGTATTATTGATAATATGTATTTTTCATAGCTATATTTTATTGGTTTTGATAATGATAATCGTACGTTTGGATTG
>NZ_JAEPKU010000252.1 GCF_016652235.1 Dysgonomonas sp. Marseille-P4677 | reverse complement strand
ATTTTTATAAATAAAAAGGACTAAGAAATAAATCTTAGTCCCTTTTTTAGTCCTTACTGATCATAAAACTCTAATTATCAGCCTTGTTTGCGGAGAGAGAGGGATTCGAACCCCCGGAACCTCGCAGTTCAACGGTTTTCAAGACCGCCGCAATCGACCACTCTGCCATCTCTCCAATGTTAGTCTAACACTGTGCTTTTCCTTAAAAGCGATGCAAAGATATGTACTTTTTTCTAATTGCAAAATAAAAAAACACCTTTTTTATTTTTTCATCAAAGAAAATTCAAAAACCTTCTCCATGTCAGTAATTAAAAGTTGATATATCTTTTGTATATTTGCACTCTAAATTGGGATAATATACCTATAACTATTATAGATAAACAATAAGAATTAAATAATATAGATGGATAAAATACGTAATTTTTGCATTATTGCACATATCGACCATGGTAAAAGCACCTTAGCTGACAGGCTTTTAGAATATACTAAAACCGTAGAAGGCAAAGAAATGCAAGCGCAGGTACTTGATAATATGGATTTGGAGCGTGAACGTGGTATCACGATAAAGAGCCATGCCATCCAAATGGAATATATGTACAAAGGTGAAAAATATATTTTAAATCTTATAGATACCCCTGGACACGTAGATTTTTCGTACGAAGTATCCCGCTCTATAGCAGCTTGTGAAGGTGCTCTTCTTATCGTAGATGCTGCACAAGGAATACAAGCTCAGACTATATCCAATCTGTATATGGCTATAGAACACGATTTGGAGATTATTCCTATTTTAAATAAGATAGATCTTCCTAGTGCAATGCCAGACGAAGTCGAAGATCAAATTATTGAATTATTAGGCGTAAAACGAGAAGAAATAATCCGAGCTAGTGGAAAAACAGGTGAAGGTGTTTATGATATAATAGATGCTATTATAGAACGCATCCCAGCCCCACAAGGAGATGCGGAGGCACCTCTACAAGCTCTTATTTTCGATTCTGTATTTAACTCCTTCCGAGGAATTATAGCTTATTTTAAAGTCGTTAATGGTTCTATAAAAAAAGGAGACTTGGTTAAATTTTTCTCGACAGGCAAAGAATACGATGCTGATGAAGTAGGTGTTCTCAAATTAGATATGTCGCCTAGAGCTGAAGTAAAATGTGGAGATGTAGGTTATATCATATCAGGAATCAAGACATCGAAAGAAGTAAAAGTAGGTGATACAATTACTCACGTTAAAAATCCGTGCAAAAAAGCAATAGAGGGATTTGAAGAAGTGAAACCGATGGTATTTGCCGGAGTGTATCCTATCGAAAGTGAAGACTTTGAAGACCTTCGTGCATCTCTTGAAAAGCTACAACTAAATGATGCGTCCCTCACATTTCAGCCAGAATCATCAGTAGCATTAGGCTTCGGTTTTCGTTGCGGCTTCCTGGGATTATTACATATGGAAATAATTCAAGAACGCTTAGACAGAGAATTCAACATGGATGTTATAACAACCGTACCTAACGTTTCATATATAGTCCACGACAAGAAGGGAAATATTAAAGAAGTACATAATCCGGCAGGACTCCCCGACCCTACTCTGATCGATTATATAGAAGAACCCTACATACGTGCATCGGTTATCACAAATACAACTTATATAGGGCCGATAATGACATTGTGCCTCGGTAAACGTGGTATCCTCATAAAACAAGAATATATTTCGGGTGATCGTGTAGAAATCATCTACGATATCCCATTAGGCGAAATAGTAATCGACTTTTATGATAAACTGAAAAGTATATCGAAAGGATACGCATCTTTCGACTATCACATGCACGATTATCGTGAGGCCAGACTTGTAAAATTGGACATTCTGCTCAATGGAGAATCAGTAGACGCCCTCTCTACTTTGACACATATAGAC
>NZ_JAEPKU010000251.1 GCF_016652235.1 Dysgonomonas sp. Marseille-P4677 | reverse complement strand
ATTATGATTAATGAATATTTCCAATACTGCTCTTTGAAAGCCATACTCAACTATTTTCAATTATGAGTAAAATTACTTAATTCAAATATTAGTTTTTTTTCTAAACAAAAAAGCTGAAATATATGTTCTTATTTTCCAATATTATTGTTTCAAATTTAAACAATTATTACTAATAACAAGGTAGATTATTTCTCAATATTAGTGAATATATCAACAAATATTTAGATAAAAGAACGCCTTATAATTTTTATCTATAAGATATAGTCAAAAGCTATAATCATATCAAAATCCGCATCTACGTATTTTTTACAGATATTAATTCCGATTTATTAATGTATTTTTGGTTAATAAACCGCCAAAGCATCGCTACAAGAACCTTTTCTTCCTGTTTTTTAATTACTTTTGTATATATGTTGTACTTCACTATCAACTAGGCAATAACAAATGGATGAAACACTTAATATAGAGTCACGTTATAAACAAGACTATAAAATATAGGAGAAAACCTCAATGGAATTATTATATGCACAAGAACACCTTTCTTGTTATAATTATGAAAAGAGTGAAAGACCTACAATTGAGAAAAGAATTTTAAATAAGGACCAACAATGGGACTTCTTCTCTATTAATAATAAAGTAATTTTCATTCTAAAAGGTTCCTTGGATTTTTCTTTTGGCGAATTTACAAACAGAACGATTACAGAGGGTAAGATGATGCTTCTTCCGTCTGGTAGTGAGATCATCAGTTGTGCCAAAGAAGAATGCTCTATTCTTGTAGTCCGACTTCATAACACAAAACAACTCTGTGATTGTTTTTCATTAGATAAACTATTGCGCGAAGACAAGAATGGCTTTAAACCTAATCTTTATTTTCTTGATATAAATGAACGGATAGAATCATTCGTATCTTTTCTTGATACGTGTATGCACGACGGTTTAAAGTGCACATACTATTTTGAACTAAAGGCTAAAGAATTTTATTTCTTACTTAGAGCTTATTATACAAAAATAGATTTACTTTGCTTTTTTTATCCGCTATTAAGTAACGATATTTCATTCTCCGACTTCGTAATAAGAAATCATTATAAAGCTAAAACAGTTCAAGAGTTGGCTGATCTTTCACATTATAGCCTTTCGGGATTTCAAAAACGATTTAAAAAAGTATTTGGAGTTTCGGCCTATCATTGGATGAAAGATGAAAGATCTAAGGCTATATATCATCAAATAAATAGCACTGAGAAATCTTTGAAGGAAATTAGCGATGAATACGGCTTTTCCTCTCCTTCACACTTCAATGATTTTTGCAAGATACATTTTGGTTCTACACCAGGGCGTATCAGAAGTAAAAAAAATACTACGCAAGAATAATCCAACACATAAAATAGGCACGAATTTGGTAAAAGCTGGTTTATATTTGTAATAATCGATAATAACTAAACCCATACCTTTGTAGTGTAAATATATGAGGAGTATATTTATTAAATGAAAACCTAATCTAGGTTGTAGTTTAACTCTATTATTGTGTAGTTTTGTAAAGTTTGTGTTAAGGTTGGAAAGTCTGCGAAGAGAATTTGCGGGCTTTTTGCATTTTTAATCAACAGTATGATGCAAAGAAAATTATTCAGATTCTATAATCTTTCATTTTTAGGGATATTAGTTACCTTTCTTTTTACATGATTGACTGATCATTTATTTTTGTATATCTGATAAAATAAGTTCTTTCATAATTATATTTTATTGAATACAACTGTAGAACGAAATAGACAAGGCACTTCTAGTCTTCGAGTTACTCTTTTTTTCGAAGATTGTTATCATATATTAATTTTATCTATAATATCTAAACAGTTATTCTCAGAACAATAATTTTTATATACATTTGTAATGTGTTTTTCATAGTATTAGATTTAAGGTTAACAATGAAGATTGGTTG
>NZ_JAEPKU010000250.1 GCF_016652235.1 Dysgonomonas sp. Marseille-P4677 | reverse complement strand
CATATAGAATCTCCTTATTTTTTATATTCCTATCCTGAATAAAAAATTCCCTTCGCCATCCAATTAAGAATAACAAAGGGAAATGAATTGATAACACCAAACAATATAAGAATAAATTAACCTAATTTCATTTGAATTAAATTGACTTTAGACCAAGTTCCAATTCTCCGCATCTAATCAATCATAATAATATTGTTTATCCTCCAGTTGTTACATACCAGTTATACTGAATGAGTAAACTGACTTTTTAATTGAGAGAAACGAACGCTATAAAACACGCATAAAATTAATAGCTTGTCCTATCCATAAATTAAATATTAGAACATTCGTCAGAGAACTATATATAAAAAATTTAAAAGGTTTTCATACTATGGAGAATATAATAATACAAAACTCTGATTAGGTCAAAGTTAATCAGATCTACTTTTAGCCGATCATTCTTTCTGGTCAGAAAATAGAATAATCAGTTCAAATACATTTCGAATAGGCATAAAGCACCGTTCTTGTAAGTAAAATCAGAAATCCCTTCTAAATATCCCTAAGTAGAACTCTTTGTACAGATTGCAGAATTTTATTGTAGACTTTGAATTTCTTGGTTACGAGCTTGTATTTCCAACTCATTAATCATCACCCGCATTTGTTCTTCTCTCTTCTCTAAGTCCAATATTTGAGAAGCCATAGTTCTTCTTGCATCAGGGGATGATTTACTATACTCGACACGCAGGGATTCCAACCTCTCAGATATTTTACGAGCCTCCCCTCTCATCTGCACAACTCTAAAGTAAGTATCACGAGCCGCTTTATTTTTAAACTCTGAAAGTGTATAATATGTATTATTATCATTGATCACAAAATCAAAATCTCGCACGACCTTTACTTCTTCTTTTGGAGCCTTACGCGCAAGAGCAATTAGTTGAGAATAATCCTGCCCTTTTATCCATGAACTTTTAATAGAAGATATATGTGCCCTGCCTGCCATATACCCTTCATCATCACTCTCTACAATCTTAACTATCTTATTCGGAATGAAAGTGTATATACAAACCTTGCCTATCGGCTGAAATCTGTCAGAAGCAAACCACCCAACACCTTTTTCCTCATCAATAACCATCATATAGTCATTATAGATAGAATTAAAAGGCATGTTCAACCGCTCGGGCGCAAGATAAGTATCATTGTTCATATTATATCTTGAAACAAAAAGATCATATCCACCTAAAGAATCATAATCTTTAGCAGCAAAATAAATAGTAACTCCGTCAGCCATAACATAAGGATAGTTGAGATCACCTGTCAGGTTAAAATTATTTGCAGACAACTGTTTCTCATTTCCAAATTCATCCAATAGTTTTTCCATAGAAAAAAGAGAATAAACTCCATTCTTATTCGGTTGAGAGAAATAAATCTTGGTCTCTTTCTCATTGAAATAAACTGTAGATTCTACCTTCTTATTAGCAGTAAATACTTTATTAAAAAAGTCGAGGCGCCCCGAACTACGACTCAGCTTATAAGCTGAAAGGAAGTTGGACTTATCAACGACCAAACTATCTATAATCTGAATATCTTCTGTATTAGACACCATACGGTGCAAACGTGACAATTGCTTCTTCTTTTCTTCCAAACGCTCTACATTCTGAGCATATTTTTCTTTCGCTTCTTTTGTCCTTCTGGGACTTTTATTTAATAAAGATTCATATTTATCAAAGGCTTCAGTAGCTTCTGTAAAGCGATATTCTTGTATGTAAATCTGTCCCAGATATAGAAACGAATCTTGAATGTTCTTTTTTGAAGCAAAAAGAAGACATTCTTCTGCTTTCTTCAGGTCTTCTCCTGTCTCGAAGAGACATGCTCCATACCAATGATTAACATTCGCATCGGTTGGTTTTGCTACATATTCAGCCTCGAACAAAGGCAAAGCCTTCGTATAATCACCTCTCAAATATAATTCTTTTGCATCAGCCAATCCCTGGGCCGTAATTGTAGATAAGCTACATAAAATAAACAATATATATAGAAC
>NZ_JAEPKU010000026.1 GCF_016652235.1 Dysgonomonas sp. Marseille-P4677 | reverse complement strand
CATCAATAGAACCAACAGTATTTACCATACCATTTTAGAATAACTAAAGTAAATAAAACAGAAAAAACAGATGATATCATATAAAAACATTATATTTGTAGCATATACAATCAAGGGGTGCCTTAATAGGCTGAGATTATACCCTTATAACCTGATACGGGTAATGCCGGCGTAGGAATGATAAAAAAAGAAATTCTCTCCTTTAAATAGGATATCTCTTGATTAGTATATTAATACTATTCAATCATGACAAATAAAAAGAGGTATCCAACGACATCCATAATTATAAATTTTGAAAATCAAGGTTATGCTGAGATACCAACGTATTTAAATACGTTTCGGGTTATCAGTATTTCCAATACTTCTTTTATTGAAAATCATAATATTTCATTAAAAGTTGTTGATTCTGTCATGATTGTCATTAGTAAAACCTGTTTAAAGATAATTCTCGGTATTGACAATTATTCTTCAAGGACTCAACCATTAAATAATAAAATATATGACAATTAAGCTAAATAACCAATATCACGATATAGTGGAAGGAACTTCATTGATGTCTTTTATTGAAAGTCTCGGACTGAAAACAGATGGAATTGCTATAGCTATTAACTTCGAAGTGGTTCCTAAAGCCATGTGGTCAAAGACGATATTAACAGACAAATTAGAACTAATGCTGATCCATGCTGTATCAGGAGGATAAACCCATGAAATTAATAGTAATAACCAATGAACGTATATTAGATTACGAAGGCTCTATTTTAAGTAATCTCTTCGATGAAGGGCTTGAGACCTTACATCTTCGTAAGCTTATAGCTACCGAAGGAGAGATAATCCATTTAATAGAACAAATCCCAGTAAAATATCATAAAAGAATTGTATTACACGATCATTATAACATTTTAAAATATTTTGATTTAAATGGAATCCATCTCAATCGCAGAAATCCTATTCCTCCTTCAATAGAAGTGGCATCCGTTAGTCGTTCATGTCATTCCTTCGAATGTATCAAAGCATCTATGAATAATCATAACTATATGTTTCTAAGTCCTATATTCGATAGTATTTCCAAATCAGGTTATAACCATGCTTTTACCAAAGAGGAACTTCTGGAAGCTAAGTTGAATTGTATTATAAACAAAAAGGTAATTGCTCTTGGCGGAATCTGTAAAGAAACAATACCTATTGCATCAGAATATGGATTTGGAGGTGTCGCAGTACTAGGAGCTATATGGGGTAATTATTATCAAGATAGAGATGAGAATGCTCTGCTGAGAAGATTCTCTGATCTATCAAAAATCGTGAGTAAATTATGAATAACTTATTATTTATAACACACCAAACCGAAAAATATAATTATTTAGATTCGGTTGAAATTGCCTTAAAAGGAGGTTGTTTGCATATCCAGTTACGCATGAAAGGTGAGCTTCCTGATGCTATAGAAAGAATAGCTCTATGTGCTAAAGAATTATGTAACCAATATAAAGCAAAGCTATATATTAATGATCATGTTGAGATATGTAAAAATATTAAAGCCGAAGGAGTACATTTGGGCAAGTCCGACATGTCGCCGATTGATGCTCGAAAGATATTAGGTGATAACTTTATTATTGGAGCTACAGCCAATACATTTGAGGATATTTGCCGTTTTAAGAATGAAGGAGTCGACTACATCGGTCTCGGTCCATTTCGTTTTACTACTACTAAAAAGAATTTAAGCCCTATCCTAGGATTATCCGGATATCAGAATATAATACAACAGTGTAAGGAAGCGAAAATACAATTACCTCTAGTTGCAATTGGAGGAATAACTATTAATGATATTCCTTATATAATAAAAATGGGAATGCATGGAATTGCCCTTTCATCCTCTATTTTAACATCTGAAAATCCAATTGAAGAGACAAAAAAAATAATCACTTGTATTAATAAATATAAAATATGAAAAATCTTGTAATAGCAGGAAAGGAATTTTCCTCTCGTCTGTTTCTCGGAACAGGAAAATTCAGTTCAAATACAATAATGAGTGATGCTATAAAAGCATCAGATACCCAGATGGTAACTGTGGCAATGAAACGCCTGAATATATCAAAAAAACAGGATGATATGCTAGAGCATATTTCTTTACCAGGAATTCAACTTTTACCAAATACTTCCGGAGTTCGAAATGCAAAAGAAGCTGTCTTTGCTGCTCAAATGGCGAGGGAAGCTTTCGAAACAAATTGGCTGAAATTGGAAATACATCCCGATCCAAGATATTTGCTGCCTGATCCCATAGAAACACTAAAAGCGACAGAATCATTAGCAAAACTCGGCTTTATAGTATTGCCTTATATTCAGGCGGACCCTGTTTTGTGTAAATTGCTTGAAGAAGCAGGAGCTTCTACAGTTATGCCTTTAGGTGCGCCGATTGGAACAAATAAAGGTTTAAGAACTAAAGATTTACTTGAAATCATTATTGAGCAGAGTAAAATTCCGGTTGTGATAGATGCAGGAATTGGAGCCCCATCTCATGCAGCTGAAGCAATGGAAATTGGAGCCGATGCGGTATTGGTAAATACGGCTATTGCAGTAGCCGGCGATCCGGTAGAAATGGCAAAGGCTTTTCGTTTAGCTGTAGAAAGTGGGCGTATAGCATTTGAATCTCAGTTAGGCGCACAGCTTAATGTGGCTAAAGCAAGTAGCCCCCTAACTTCATTTCTCATGTAGGCCTAGGCTTAAAAAATAGACATTCGCATTATAAATGTGTTTACATGTATCAGTACTAGAATTAATAAAGAAGATATGATTATTGAATAAAAATAAATATATGATATGAGTTTTATAAAACAAATTAGCGACTACGATTGGGAGACAATAAAGTCGTTTATATATAATAAAACAGCAAAAGATGTTGAAAATGCTTTAGGTAAACAAAGACCAACCGTCGATGATTTTATGGCAATGATATCACCTGCTGCAGAGCCTTATTTGGAACAAATGGCTATATTGAGCCGAAAATACACTCTACAAAGATATGGTAATACCATACAGTTTTATGTTCCTCTTTATCTTACTAATTCTTGTGTAAACTACTGTGTTTACTGCGGATTTAATAAAAACAACGACATAAAGCGTATAATATTGACCGAAGAACAGATAATGCAGGAAGTTAAAGCTATTAAACAAATGGGCGATTTCCAACATATTCTGTTAGTCACAGGTGAGAATTCTCGAGGTGCGGGTGTTGATTATATAGAAAATGTAATCCGTTTGATAAAGCCTTATTTTTCATCTATTTCTATTGAGGTTCAGCCATTGAAAGAAAAAGAATATAAACAACTGACTAACGCTGGATTGAATGCTGTATATTGTTATCAGGAAACGTATAATAAAACAAGATACAAAATATATCATCCGAAAGGTATAAAGTCTAAATTCGACTGGCGTCTCGATGGTTTCGATCGTATGGGTAAAGCCGGAATTCACAAAATAGGATTAGGGGTTTTAATAGGCCTTGAAGATTGGCGCACCGATGTCACTATGATGGCCTTTCATTTGCAGTACTTGCAAAAGACATATTGGCAAACCAAATACTCTATTTCTTTTCCCCGGATACGTCCGCACAAAGGGGAAGGATTTGGACCGAATGTGATAATGACAGACAAGGAGCTCGCTCAAATAATATTTGCATATCGGATTTTCAATCATGATATAGAGATAGCTTTATCTACACGAGAAGATGTAATGTTTAGAGACAATATGCTTACATTAGGAATCACATCTTTGAGTGCTGGTTCTAAAACTTCTCCTGGAGGTTATGCCGTTTACCGCAATAAACTGGAACAGTTCTCAGTGAATGATAGCCGTTCTCCTACTGATGTAGCACAGGTCGTAAAAGAAAAAGGATACGAGGTTGTTTGGAAAGACTGGGATCTGAGTTTACAATAAAAATCTTTAGATATAGTAAGATTATGGATGGAATCAGATATAATAGAAATATACTAATAGAGGGATTAGGTGAGACTGGACAACAAAAAATACATAATTCCAGTGTTCTTGTTGTTGGAGCCGGAGGTTTAGGATCACCTGTCTTGTTTTATCTGGCAGCAGCAGGAATTGGAACATTGGGAATCATAGATCATGATGTTATTGATCTTTCAAATCTTCAACGTCAAATATTGCATCGAACAGATGAAATAGGAAAATCGAAAGTTGTATCAGCAAAAGAAAAGCTGAAGGCTCTAAACCCTGAAGTAAATGTAATTACTTATGAAGAACTCTTCACGATGGAAAATGCAGCAGATTTGGTGCGACAATATGATTTTATAATTGATTGTTGCGACAATTATGAGACGAAGTTCTTAATTAACGACATCTGTGTTGCCGAGCAAAAAGCTTACTCACATGGAGCTGTACTTTCCCTTCGAGGTGAAGTAATGACATATATTCCCGGTAGTGCAGATTATCGTAAGATTTTTGACAGCCCTCCGGAGAAAGAACATAGCTTAACCTCTGCTCAAGCCGGAATATTGGGCTCTATTGCAGGTATTATAGGAAGTATACAAGCAACTGAAGCTATAAAATATTTTACAGGATTAGGAAACTTAATTCTTGATAGACTTTTGGTCTTAGAAGGTGAAACAATGACATTCTATTCCTTAAAAGTTTAAATTTATTACAACAGATAGAGCTGAACAGATACTCGGCTCTATCTCTTATACTACTCTATATTATACTTTCTTATCATTGTTGAATGATATAGAATAAATAATATTGATAATCTAAATCTCCCACTCTATTTTTTCAAATTCAACTTAATACTATAATCCGAAATAATTAATATACAGAGATAGACGAAATTGAAATTTGATTAGAAATAAACTTAACCGAATCGTATTTAAAGCTTAATTGTATTTGACAACCCTCATGTCTTAAATTATGTTTTATCTGTATAAGGAGTTCTAATACAAATATGTAATTCGGAATTCAATTGAAAACAAATAAGTTTTACAACGTAAGACTTATTTACTGTTCATTATTAAAAAACCCCTTTAATTATTTGTAATTATGAAAACTAATCTTTTATCAATTATGATGACAGTTGCAAGTTTTATATTTGCATCATGTAGTAGCAACGATGAACCCGAAGTATATGACAGAAAAGTAAAGTTCTCATCAGGAATATCAGCGAATCTGGCTAAAGTAGGTGGTACTGACGGCAACCAATGGGAAGGAAACGAATCTATAGGTATATATATGGTAGGTAATAAAACAACAGATGTAGCAGAAGGAGCCCAAAATATAAGATATACTACTACATCTACAGGTGCATCGGCAACATTCACCTCCACAACTCCTATCTACTATCCGGTAAATATATTATCGAAAGTAGATTTTATTGCTTATCATCCGACAACGCCTCGGTAAGTAATTATATTTACCCTATCAATGTAGCTACTCAAAGCAACCAATCGGGAATCGACCTCATGACAGCCTTTGCTGATAATACGGGAGCCGGATATGATAAGGCTAATACTTCGGCTATTAATTTGAGATTCAAACATCAGCTTGCCAAAATCGTAATAAATGTGGCAAATGGAGCAGGCATACCTAATTTGACAGGATTAACAGTAAGTATAGAAGGTATGAATACTAACGCCGATTTTGATCTAAAAGGTACAGCTGGTATTACCAATATAAGTGAGATAGTAGCAATTACTCCATTTGATGCAGGAAGTAACAATTACGAAGCTATCTTACTACCTGTGACATTAAATAACACCCATGTTGTAAGGTTCACTGTGGGAGGCAATACATATATATGGACGATTAGCAATAATAACAATAATATTACAGCTTTCGAAAGTAGTAAGAAATATACGTTTAATGTAACCATCAATAAAGAAGAAGTACAAGTTACCGGAGCAATTGATGTTTGGGAAAATGGAGGGAGTGGTACTGGAATAGGTAACTAAGATAAAGCTCGACAACACAATCGACCGGATTGATCATGTTGACACTAATAAAAATCTCTTTTCTTGTTATCTATCAGGAAAAGAGATTTTACATTTGTCTGTATCTCTTACTAAATTGAGCTAGATCATCTCCTTTGAGGGCAGATGCGACCAAGTCAGGTAAACGATCGGGGGTACAAGCAAAACAAGCTATTCCCAACTTACTGATTTCTTTTCCTAGAACTTCATCATAACTAGGTTTACCTCTATCGGTCAGAGCTAAAAGAGTAATTACTTTTACACCATTCTCATACATTTCGGATAAACGGCGAAGAAGTCCTTTGCGAACTCCTCCTTCATAAAGATCGGAGATAAGAATAAACATAGTCTTACGAGGGTTCTCTATAAGAGTTTGGCAATAAGCCACAGATTTATTTATGTCTGTTCCACCTCCCATCTGTACCCCAAACAACATATCTACAGGGTCTTGACGGCACAACTCTGTCAAGTCTGATACTTCTGTATCGAAAGCAACAACATGTGTATCCAAAGCTGGCATACTAGCAAAAATCGAACCCATAACAGATGAATAGATGATAGAGTCAGCCATCGATCCACTTTGGTCTATGTCCAAAATCACAGTCCATGCCTTTTGTCTTTGGCTACGCTCGAAAAAATAGAATTTTTCGGGAATAAGGCGTTTCGTTTTTGTATCGTAATTTTTCAGATTCCTATTGATTGTACGTTTCCAGTCGGTAGATGCAAAATTAGCAATGGGTGAATGTTCTTTCTTATTCAAAGCTCCCGTTACTGCACGACGCATATCTTGCTCCATTTTTTTCATAATTTCATCTACCACATCACGTACCAGTTGACGAGCTGTATCTTTCGATTTTTCCGGTATCTGACCTTTCAGCGCAAGTAATGTGCCTACCATTGTTATATCCGGCTTTACATTCTTCAAAGTTTCAGGTTCAAAGAGTAACTTAGTCAGTCCCTTTCGCTCGATAGCATCCGATTGAATGACACTGACTACATCTTCGGGAAAGAAAGTGCGGACATCAGTTAACCATTTAGCCAAGTTAGGTGATGACGAACCCAATCCGGCTTTCTTCCCTCCTGCTCCACCCTGCCCTTCTCCATCATAGATAGCGGCAAGAGCAGCATCCATGATCGACTCTTTTTCGTTAAGTCCTACATTATCCAAAGCTCGGGTATCTTGCCCCAGAATGAGACGCCAACGCGTCATATTTTTATTTTGTTGTTCTACTTCTCCCATCTTCTCAAAAATCAAAGTCAAAATCGTTCAATTCATCCAATTTTTCAGTCTCCACTTCGGTCAACTCTGATTGCAATATTTCTGCCGTATTCTCTGCACCTGTTCCCCATATATCGCCAAGCAGCTCGGCAATACTATTTTTCTGATTTGGCTCAAATTCGCCAAAAGCTCTTCGCAGGAAAACAACCGATCGAAAAAACTCATCATCATCTAATTGCGACACATATTTATCCAACTCTTGCCACAACATAACACGCGATAATAACGCATAGCGATTTCGCCCGGACAGACCCTCGAACCATCCTGCGCCTAAATCAGCTGGTACCCCTGGGGATAGGCGGCGAGACACTTCTTTAGCACAATCCTCCTCACTAGCCAAATTGTGCTCTAATAAAATAGAGAATGCTACGCCCGAAAGTTTGGTATTCAGATCGTCACGCCAAGCCAATTGATGAAGTTGTTTTTGCCATGTGTCTACATCTACTACATCATATTGTTGCTGAGAGATAAGTTCCATCATATTAATACCTTGTGTAATAATAGTAGCCGCCTTATCGTCGCATGACGCCGCATCAGCAAGTAACAGGGCTGAACGCAAAAACAATTGTTGCAAAATAGGCACTAAAGGTTCTAAATTAAACTGTCTCAGATCTCCATACTGAATGAGCGTAGAAAGTTCATGAGCTGCGTTGGCTGTAGCCTTAAAATCGTTTGAATCGACAAGCAATGCTTGTAACGTATTTAATGCATTATCAAAAATATTTGTAAGATGACACTCACATGCTAAACGTATGATCTGTGCTGCTAATGTAATATCTGTACAATCAGCCAATTGTTCCCTTAACTGATAAGCAGCTGCGATCTCCAGCGTTTCACCTTTCAGATTGGCTTCTACAATTTCTATTTCCACTTCGGGTGTCCAACGAAGCGTCCATTTTTCTGCCCATGTGGCACTGTCTTGCGATACTCGTATCTGTTCGGCAAAGTGAATATTTAATACACGGAGACGATGAAGAAAGATGGAACGATTGAGGTCTATAAATGCAGCCTCTTTAGATTTTACCTTTAGATTTTCCCGCAGATCTAGACTTAATTCTTGTGCTACGGATGATTTGTAATTGGTCAATTTCAATCGTTTCAACTCCTGATTCATATCTTCCTGAACAGGTGTTTGGCTTACCCCTTCGGGCAGATAGCCTATTGCTGTACCAATATCTATACGATTGATAGCTTCTGCAACAGAGGATAACTCACCTCCTCCGAAACAAGTAATCACTGCATCGTGTAAATCTTTGAGGACCGGTATAGCTCCTCCCCGCATTGAAGTGAGTGCATTAGCCAAACGAACAGCTTCAATCACACTGGCAGACGAAGCATTATGTCCCTGATCGCGCAAGGCCTTTGCCACTTTAGACAGATAAACAGCAGGCAAATCAGACAAACGTTCTTTACCCATAGCCTGCCACATCAATTCAAAGTAATATGGCGCTTTATTACCCGCCCCATAACCTGTACGACTACTCAATCGCAAGTAAGAATAAGGCATTAAGGTCAGTTGAACCGGGACCTTAGGCATTCTATTTAATTCTTCATCTGACATAGGAGATAATTTCATATCAATTCCCAAAACATGATATGCTCCCACAATTACGACTATATCTTCTGGCTTAACACCTTCTGAAATAATGCGTGTTATTTCGCGACGCATATATGCTTCCCTAATTAGATTATAGGAGAAATCATAGGGTACAGCTTCGTATTCTTTATCTATAACCATCTGGCGCATTTCAGATGATTGATATATCAAACCGTTACGAAAAGTATCTGGATTGAGATTATGCTCAAAACTACGTTCCCAATAGCTCTCGTAATCTTCCTCTTTGCTGCAATATGCTATCTTATCATACAAACCGTTATGAAAAGCATAGAAAACCTCGCCCGCCTCGTTGCGCTCGCGATTGCGTTCTTGACGCAGACTAAGCATCACATTGGTAGGTAAGTCTATAAACCTCACATCCAATTTATTCTTTATCGCCCAACAAATAGCCTGATACTCGGGCGAATAAGAAGCAAAAGGATAAAGTACTGTTTCTATTGGCAGCTCAGTTGTATAAGCCAGTAGAGCTATAGGAGGTTTTACCTCTTTCTTGGCAATATATTTTATCATCTCGGTAGCATCCGAAGGGCCTTCTATAAGTATGTATTTAGGCTTTTTTTCTTTCAGATATTTGATAAGATGATAAGACGCTCCGGGAGAAAGATGTCTTACTCCGAATATATTTAATTTTGAACTCATTTATACTCCATTAATCATTCATCTCGCTACATGTATTATATAAGCCTCGCCACGATGAACCTCGCTTCTTCATTACGTTTTCAAGATATTCTTTCCAGACTAATTTGTCTTTGTCTTCATCTTTCACCACTGCCCCCTGAAGTCCTGCGGCTAAGTCTTCATCAGTAATAGTTCCATTTCCGAAACTGGCTGCAAGAGCCATACTATTTGTTATAAGTGAGATAGCTTCTGCTGTAGAAATTACTCCACTCGGAGACTTTAACTTTTGTTTTTCATCCAATGTCATTCCTTGGCGGAGTTCTCGGAAGATGGTTACAATCTTTTCTATCGCCTCATTGCTAGGCAGATTGGCTTTTAGACGATAGTTGCTTGATATTTCAGACACACGTTTAGTGACAATAGATACCTCAGTATCCAAATTTGCCGGAGCAGGCAGTACAATGATATTGAAACGACGTTTCAGGGCTGATGACATATCGTTCACTCCTCTATCACGTGTATTGGCTGTCGCTATAATTGAGAAACCACGTTGGGCAGAAAGTTCTTTTCCCAACTCCGGGATTGCTATATTCTTTTCTGATAAAATAGAAATCAGAGCATCTTGTACTTCTGAAGCACAACGCGATATTTCCTCGAAACGAGCTATTGTACCCGATTCCATCGCTCTATATATAGGACTCTTGATCAATGCTTCATTTGATGGCCCATTAGCTAACAACATGGCATAATTCCAAGAATAACGGATATGTTCTTCGCTAGTTCCTGCCGTACCTTGTATCACTTTTGCTGAATCGCTGCAAATAGCGGCTGTCAGATTCTCGGACAACCACGATTTTGCCGTACCAGGTTCACCTATCAAGAGCAGAGAGCGGTCTGTAAGCAAAGTCGCTATAGCTATTTCTACCAAACGGTTGTGTCCTATATATTTAGGAGTAATATCCACTTTCCCTGCTTTTCCTCCAGTAATAAACTTAAAAACAGCCTTTGGTGACAGTTGCCACCCGACAGGCTTTTCTTCCTTTTTGTCTTCTTCTTTCAATGCTTCCAACTCGTGAGCATACAACAACTCGGCGGGTAGCCTCAATACGTCTTCTTTCTTTTCAGCCATTATATAGTGTTATTTTAAGTTTGTTATTTATTGCCCTTCTATTTCGTCTGCTATTTTATTGTATATCTCTACTTTGCTTTTTTCGTACATAGTCCTGAAACGTTTTGCATATTCTTTTGGAAACTGTGTCCAGAAACCTTTTTCTAATAATCTATGTAGAGCATAAAAATATGTATTTCTAGAAAGCTTTTCAATAGATGAACAAATAGCATCAAAACCTCCTTTTATCTTGCGCAACATAATGATTTCAAAAATGGTAATCTGTTCTATCGGAGCTATTCTTTTTGTCAAATTAATAAGCAATTCATCCAGTTCTTTATTTTTAGGTTGTAAAGCATTTAATAATAGCAACCCTGAATTAAAACTCTCATTCCATTTTGAATCGGCAATACATTTAAATAATAGTTTACCCCAACGAGAATCTGTTTTATCAATGTTAACCTTCATATCTGCCACATCGTAGTAATGATAATAGCTATAATCTGAATATACTTTAAAAAGGGCATTCATACTAATGGTATTTGCCTCATTTATGAACTGCGGACTAAAAGTATCAAATATCATTGATGGAGAATAAACCTCATTAGCTGTAACAAAATAATCATACCACAGATGCTTCTTCCAACTGCTATCGGGAATATCATTTATATTTTTCTCATAAAAAGACAGTATTTTCGAGCGTTCTTTACTATTCAGAATTGCTATTATTCTGTTAGTTATACCATGCGCCATGCTTTCTAACAAACTTTTCTTTGTTAATAGTAATGTATGCAACTGTTTATCTGTCAATACTCTTTCAACGAATACTAAAGTTTCAGGTTGCTCTTTATTATTCAGAGCATCAAGATTGATTGTGAACTTTTCGAACGTATCTACAAGTACTTTATCTTCGGTACTTTTATCAAGAGCTAAAACTGCCTCGTACGAATCAACCACTTGATTAAATACTTCTTGAAAAAAAAATGGCAGCTTAGAGAATGCTAAAGCTGATGTGACTAATTGCAGATTTGCTTTATTTTTACTGCTTTTAAGATAGATATCTTTCAGCTTTTCAAGGCTTTTCCTACTATTTAATTTCACTAATGCATTATATGCAGCCTCTCTTACCTGCTTGTTTTTATCATCCGCCAACTGAATAACCTGTTCTTCATTTTCTATGTCATCCCCCAGAATAACAACTGCTTCTGCTCGTAATACAGGGAGGGAAGATACTAAAATAGCATCTATCATTTCCCTGATATTAGGATAACCCAATTGATTCAATAAACGTAAACGTCTGGCATTTTCAGCCTTGTCTTCATAGGCAAAGCCTTGCAGAAGAAAAGGAATCATGGGTTTTCCTATCTTCGGAATGATAGTTTGTTCTATATATTGGCATAGTTCGCCGTATTTGTCACCTAATGCAAAATCCAGATAATTATAAGTACGGGAATCGTTAAAAATATTTCTTTCGAAAGCATCTTTCAATACTTCCAGCCTTCCCGAATTGCTCGTAGTCAGAGCATCCATCACAGGCTTAAGCTGCAAATAGGAATATTCAGTATTGACTTCATCAATAGATATTCCGGGTATTTGCTCTTTTGTTTCCTGATCGGGCTCTATGCCTTCTCCTTGCGTATACAAAACGGAATAGAGCAGAGTGGAAATATTCATCAGTTTTTCGGGTGATGCTTGAACATCTGTAGTTGATAAATCTTCCAAATCAGTCGCTATTTTTTTGAATACGGGTACTTTTTCTCCTAATTTAGAAAAAACAATGATATGTTTTTGTAAACGGGGATCACCTTTGGCAAATTTACTACCTGCAATGAACAAACGGTTTATCTCTTGTTGGAGGTCATATAATGGTTGAATTTTCATCGTCTTTGAGTTTTGAAATTAATACAATAACCGAACAATCTTATCTGGAGTGATAAGTGATAGCGGCTGCATAGAAAATAATCCTGTCTGCACATCATTATTTACCATTGCCGTCAGCACATAGCTTTGTGGATTTGATGGTAAAATAGCTTTCAGATTGGTCGTCGGTGATACTTCCTGCTCATCAATATCTTTGATGGTTAGTTTATGTCCATCTTTATCTTCAAACACTAGATCATTTCCGTTAAGCGATGCCTTATTCAACGAAATCAGTACCACAGGATGCTTGTCCATTAAAGGGTTCTTTATTGTATTCTTCACAGCCTTTATAGTTTCTGAATAATTCTGGCCCGCAAAAGATTCAATAGTAACTAAGTCTTTTGGCCCTATTTTGCGTTCTTTTATATTATCAGCTTCCCAACGCACACGTGGATTTTGATCGCCAGGGTAGATATAGATTTCACTAATCTGTAGCACATTGAAATTACTATTATCCTCTTTAATGTATTTAGCTGCACGATAAGGACGATAGTTTTTTGTCTTATATATTTTCCCTGTTTTCAGGTTGAGCCAGATACCCTCATCAACGTATTCTTTACGAGCCGAATTATCATAGCTATTAAACGAAAGTTGTATTAATTCAGCATTCTCTTCATAAAGTCCGTATTGCATCAATTCTATAAGCGTCCAAGTGTAACCGATCTGTTCCTCAATTGCAGAGTTGAGTTCAGGATCTGCCTCTGGGTCAGCTTTTCGTTTATTCAGATAGTCTTCTGCTTTCTTTAATAATGCCCAAATGTAATTGATCTGATCAATCACTTTCGTATATTCTTCATTCTCTACTTCGTCGAATTCTAGCATTAGATTATTGAACGCTGTTTGTACCCCCGTGATATAATAATTGCCCAATTCTTTAATCTGATCTTTCAATGTCTTCTTGATTTTAGCATCTATTGAAGATAAACCGGTTAAAGTAATATCTTTAAGCATTTTATGAGCCATCTCTAAACCCAACAGTTGGGTATCTATTTTTTTTACAAATGCAGCCTTATTTATCTTTTTAGGTTTATCAGCTTTTTCTTTGATAGACTCTTTGATCTGTTCTTTTTTCTCTTGTTTTTTTTCTATTTTTTCCCGCTTCGACAGTATATCTTCAGGTATATCATCTTTCGTAAATGCTCCGTTATTGGCTTCATAAGCATAAAGCAGGCCTAATGTATGCTTACAAGGAAATTGTCGGCTTGGGCAATTGCATCGAAATACGGGATTATTCTCATCTACATAATCAGCCGAACACAAATAAGGATTTTTTCCGCTTCCGGCACATTCTCCCCATATGAGATCTTTATCTGATGAAATTTTAAGATTAGAAAACTTACTTTTTTTTAAGAGATCGCGCCCATTCTTAGCAGCAGCTGCATTTGGAGCTAATTCTTCAATTTTCTGTTGTGTTACATGCATATTGAGTGTGTTATTTTGTATTAGTTGTATCAAAATATGACAAATATAATAGAATATTTGGACTCTAGCCTTAGTTAGAGATAGTATTTATGCTAATATTCGCTTTCTTCTTTGAGTTGGTATTTAAAATGTTCGTGTTTTTACTGACTGGTATATTTAATTTGTTTTTATATAAATCAAGGATACTTAATAGATTTTCAGTATAACAACAATTAACAAATGTTTTTTGGTTAATCGATATAGCATTTATACTTTTACGATGTACCTAATAAATAAAAAAGAATTTAATCTAATACTAATTTCTGTCTTGTTTTAAGTGATGGGAAAAACTCAGTCTATGAACAACTCTAATACATTCAGATATATTGAATTGGACAAGGGTATTTGTCTCAAAATCAACGAGACAAGGGATAGCTTTGTATATATATTAAATGGTCAAGTTACAGCTTCTTTTGCTAAAAACAAATGGCAAAATATTAAAGTTGGAGATACTCTCCTTATAACAAAAAATACGTTTATACAATTTGAAACAATTGATAAGACTGTCTTGATTCTATTAAAGCTAGAGAATATTATCCGACATTTTTCCAAAAACTTGATAAAACAAATGATTGAGATTTCGAACGGGGATCAATGGAACATACTTGAAGCCAAAGGTCATTTGCATAAATTTTGGACGTTGATCTTCCTATATCTTAAAGATAGTATAGATATGAAAAATATAGATCAATCGATAGAGGATCAACTTTTTATGTTAATAAAGGAATATTATTCGACGGAGGAAATAAGTGCATTTCTTCATCCTATATTAGATGAAAATACATTATTTGCACAATTGGTTAAGGAGAATTGTTTAAGAGTAAATTCTATTTCAGAATTAGCCCAACTGACAAATTATAGCCCTTCTGGATTTATAAAGAAATTTCAAAAATGCTTCAATGAAGCCCCATATCAATGGATAACGAAATTTAAAGCTAAAAGGATTATGCAAGATATATGCTTTACTCAGGATTACTTCTGTGAAATATCTGATAGATATGGCTTTACATCTCAATCCTATTTCTATACTTTCTGTAAAAAACATTATGGCTTAACCCCTACAGAATTAAGGAAACAAGAAAAAGTAAGAATAAAATATTCAAATAGGTAAGAAAGTGAATAAAAAAGGTAAAAATCTATATGCTAAATGGTTTAAATAAACTTTACTTTTGTAGAGTGCTTTATATCCTTTTTCAATCGCTAAAGGATAATTGAAAAAAAAATGAACGAAAAGTGCTTTTAAACGGCTATAATATTGAAGCCTACGTTGTATTTATTTGATCTGTGTATGCAAAAAAGAATAAAAAATCAAAATAAGCCAAAAGAAGCGAATGTTTCAATAAAAGATATTGCTGAACATGTGGGCGTATCTACAGCTACAGTTTCATTAGTACTAAATAGTAAAGATAAGAAAGGGCGTATAAGTAAAGAAGTGGCTCTAAAAGTTAAGGATGCTGCAAAAGAGATGAATTATCGTCCTAATATGTCAGCTCGAAGTTTACGCACGGGTAAAACAAAGACATTAGGTCTGATTGTGGCCGATATTTCAAACCCATTTTTCGCAAAATTAGCGAGAAATATAGAAAATATTGCCGATAAAAAAGATTATCAAGTAATGTTTGGCAGTTCAGATGAATCGAGTATAAAGTTTGAAAAGCTGGTTAATCTGTTTATCGAAAAAAATGTCGATGGCATGATATTAGCTCCTCCTCAGAATTCCGAAGAAACAATAATGCAGCTGATATACAGAAATATACCTGTAGTGCTAATAGATAGATGTATAGAGAGACTCCCTGTGAGTTCAGTTCAGATAGATAATTTTGGAGCAGCTTACTCTCTTACCGATTTATTAATAAAGCGTGGTTGCCGGAAAATTGGTTTCATCGCATGTAATATAGGCTTACCTAATATTAGTAAACGGTATGACGGCTATAAAAGTGCTTTAGAGAACAATTTGATTCCTTTAAATGAAGATATAGTGTGTTCTGTGTCGTTCGAAAACTTTGAACAGGCTGTGGAGCAAGGTATCGAAAAACTTATAGATAAGGGAGTAGATTCATTAGTTTTCTCTACGAATAGAGTTGGAATTCAATCGCTACTCACTTTGCAAAAACATAAAAAACATTTGAATCTGAAATACGGTAGTATAGATAATCCTGATGAATATAAAGTATCAAGATTACCTATGTTATGTATAGAGCAGCCTATTGAAGGTATGGGACGTAGAGCTTTTGAGATCTTATTCAAACAAATAGAAGACCCCTCTTTTGATGAAGTAGAGTCTGTCGTATTACAAGCTAAAATTAATGAATTAAACAATTTATGACACTTTTCAACTAGATTCTCATGATATTAGCCCGACCTTTTGATTAGTTAATCGAATTAGCATATATTCTAATATTAATATTTAACCTATGAAGAATAAAGAAAAAAAACGTAGCATTTTTTTTAATCCCGAAGGCGGAAGTTATCTATTCCCATTTATCCTCATTAGTTCATTATTTCTGATGTGGGGATTTGCTCATGGTCTTTTAGATGTTCTCAACAAACACTTTCAGGAAGCATTCACCATGAGTAAAGCCGAATCAGGTTTAGTCCAATTTTCCACCTATATAGCATATGGGCTCATAGCCTTTCCTGCAGGAATATTTATGCGAAAATATGGATATAAGAAAGGTATTATATTAGGACTTATTGTGTATGCAATAGGCGCATTCAGTTTTATTCCCGCAGCATACGGAACTTCTCCGGAACCTTTCCTTGTTGCATTGTTTATTGTTGCATGTGGCTTATGTGTTTTAGAAACAGCGGCAAATCCATATTCGACGGTTTTAGGACCAAAGGAAAGTGCTTCGCGAAGATTGAATTTATCTCAATCTCTAAATGGTTTAGGCTGGGTATTAGGGCCTCTGATTGGAGGACATTTGATATTAGGAGCAGAAGCCGGAGATGCCACGGCTTTAACCAAACCTTATATTCTTATAGGATCATGTGTATTGGTTATTACAGTAATTTTTTTCTTCGTCAAGCTGCCCGATATAAAAGAAGTTTCAGAAAATGTTGCAGATTCTGCTCCAACGGCCGATATACTACCTCAAAAATCAATATGGAAGCATAAGCATTTTGTTTTGGCATTCATTGCGCAAATAATGTATATGATAGCACAGACAGGAATATTTGCCTTGTTTATAAACTATGTTATGGAGCTCGATAGTTCTATATCAAAAGTAGATGCATCCAGATACCTTGCTTTTGGTGGAATGTTTTTGTTTATGATCGGACGTCTCAGTGGTAGCTTTTTGATGGCTCGCTTTGAAGCAAACAAATTATTAGCAGTATATGCTATTACATGTGCAATCTGTATGGCGCTTGTAGTTATGAATATAGGCTTTATATCGCTAGTGGCTCTATGTATCTGCTTCTTCTTCATGTCTATCATGTTCCCTACTATATATGCTTTAGGACTAGCAGGCATGGGCACACAAACAAAAAAAGCAGCTTCATTCCTCACTATGGCTGTAGCGGGAGGAGCTTTTTCTGCTATAATGATGGGTGCCGTAGGAGAAGAAAATATGGCTATTGGATTTATCATTCCTTTAATATGCTTTGTATACATATCATTTTTTGGACTCAAAGGATACAAAGTAAGATAGTATAATTCGTGTCAAACTAAATAAAATAATATCTTATCATGAAAAAAAACATTCTTATTATTATTACTTTTTTATTCTCTTTGACTGTATTTGGTCAGGCCAAATACAACGGACTCGACTCTAATATGGGCAATCTATACAGATTATCTGACGCCAAAACACGTTCTATCAGCCCCGAAAACTTTACTGGAGAAAAAGGGAAAGGTGGAATGGCCGATCCAAATATGCAAGGTGAAAAACGCAATGTGGCCAATGCTCATCATGCAGCTCGCGATCTAGGACAAACATGGAAAGTAAATCCTTATGTACATATCGCACCGGGAGAAACTTTTACTTTGGCTGAAATAGAAGGCCCCGGAGCTATTCAACACATCTGGATGACCCCCACAGGAAACTGGCGCTTCTCTATCCTTCGTTTCTATTGGGATGACGAAAAAGAGCCATCTGTTGAATGCCCTGTAGGTGATTTCTTTGGTATGGCATGGGGTGAATATGCTCCTTTATCTTCACTTGCAGTATGTGTCAATCCCGGAAGTGCCTTCAATTGTTATTGGACTATGCCTTTCCGTAAAAAATGTCGTATAACAATGGAAAATGTAAATCCTCAGGATGCAATGGTTTTATATTATCAGGTTGATTATACATTGACAGAAGTACCTGCTGATGCTGCCTATTTCCATGCTCAATTCCGCCGTACACATTATAATGAAACGTCCGATTATACTTTGATCGACGGTATAAAAGGAAAAGGACATTATGTGGGTACCTATATGGCTTGTGGTGTCCATAACAACGGATGGTGGGGTGAAGGTGAAATTAAGTTCTTCATGGATGGAGATTCCAAATTCCCTACAATATGTGGAACAGGTGCTGAAGATTATTTTTGTGGAAGCTATAATTTCGATAGAAATGGGAAATACACCGAATTCTGCACTCCTTACGCTGGATTACATCAAGTGATACGTCCCGACGGAACCTATCGTTCACAACAACGCTTTGGCATGTATCGATGGCATATTGCCGATCCTGTTCGCTTCGATAAAGATCTTAGAGTCACAATACAAGATCTTGGTTGGAGAGTAGGTGGTCGTTATTTGCCTCAAAAATCTGATATATCATCAGTTGTGTATTGGTATCAGAGCGAGCCACATGCTCAGTTCCCTAAATTGCCAACATGGCAAGATTTGGAAGTAAATTGATTTAGTTATTTTACTGAAAAGAAATATGCGAAATGTGAATAAGGGGGAGTATTTGGCCTATACTCCCTCCTATTTGACCTTAAATCTTCCGTATCGTATTTCTCTTCTCATGTAAGAATAGAATTTCTAAATCGCAATATTTTTTACTTTAAAAATCACACTATCTAAGTTAAACGTTTAATTAGTATTCCTTGAAATGACTTAAATCGAATTTTATGAAAAAGAAAAAATGTCAAAAAGGACTTTATTATGCCGCAAGTCTCTTGTTTGTAATGCTATTTTTACAAATAAGTCCCTTACTTGCCAGAACCGAACAAACCCCTTCAGAAAGAACAATCTCAGGGGTCGTGCTAGATGTAAACAGTGATCCTCTTATAGGCGTAACAGTTGCTATTAAAGGTACTACAACAGGCTCAATGACCGACATTGATGGAAAGTTTACCATTAAGGCAAAAAGCAATGATGTTTTAGTTTTCACCTATTTGGGTTTCCAAACACAGGAAATTACTGTAGGAAAGGATAATACGATCAATCTGGTAATGCGCGAAGCTACTCTACAACTCGACGATGTGGTAGTAGTAGGATATGGTACCCAAAAGAAAATTTCAGTGACTGGTGCTGTTACCAATGCCGAAGTAAAACAACTTCAGGCAGTTCCGGCAGCATCTTTGTCAAATGCGCTGGGGGGACAGCTACCCGGAATTATCACACGTCAATCCAGCGGTGAGCCTGGATTTGATGGAGCAGCCCTCTATATACGTGGTATGGCTACTCTCAATACCGATCAGGGCTTTACTGCTCCTCTTGTTTTAGTCGACGGTGTAGAACGCGATATCAATCTGGTAAATGCACAGGAAATTGAAAGTTTCACAATTCTCAAAGATGCCTCCGCTACAGCTGTTTATGGTGTAAGAGGTGCAAATGGAGTTATTCTAATTACCACAAAAAAGGGTGTGAAAGGAAAGCCTAAAGTAACTTATCGTGGAGAATATGCTGTTCTTACAGGTATGAGGTTCCCAAAATACATAGAAGCATATGAGTTTGCAACACTAATGAATGAAGCATCATTCAACTCCCAACTATCATCATTACCTTGGTCAACAGATGATATTCAGAAATTCAAGGATGGATCTGACCCTTATCTACACCCGAATGTAAACTGGATAGATGAAGTCTTTAAAAAGGATACTTGGCAAACTACTCACAATCTGAATGTTTCGGGAGGAGATGAAGTTGTACGCTATTATGTAAATCTAGGATACATAGGAAAAGATGGTCTGTATAGAGAAGATAAGTCATATGATTGGAAAACTCGTGGTGGAAAATTTCGTCGATATAATCTGAGATCCAATATAGATGTAAATATAACTAAGGAAATAACTCTGGAATTAGGGTTAGCTACAACTATTCAGGACAGAAGTTATCAGGGTACCAGTTCTGGTGATATATGGCGAGCTATACGCCAGACATCACCATTGATATATCCTGTAAGAAACCCGGACGGATCGATTTCCGGAGGAGGTGCAACTGCATATTTGTTAGGAAATCCATATGGATTGGCTACACAAACAGGATATACGCAGATGTATATCGGAAATAACCAAGGAAATCTGTCTGCTCGCTGGGATTTATCCAAGTTGATAACAAAAGGCTTATCGATAGGTGCAAAATTCTCATTCGATCATTATTACAAGAATGAGGTGGCTCGGAGAGTTGACTTTGGAGTAAAACAAGTCACCGGTAAAGATACTAATGGTGACTATATTTATGAAACATGGCGGGAACAAGGAACTATGGGTTATAAGGTAGATATACAGGATTCTAATTATTCCATGTATGGAGAAGCAGCCATCAATTATGGTCGTAGTTTCGGATTGCACGATGTAGGTGCTATGTTGCTTGTAAATAGGCGTGAATATAAGAATCTGACAGCAGGTTCGTCATTAGATAATTTACCTTATCGTCATCAGGGACTAGCCGGAAGATTCTCATACAACTATGATAGTCGATACTTAGCGGAAGTGAATTTTGGATATAACGGTTCGGAACAATTTCCTAAAGGAAAAAGATATGGATTTTTTCCTTCTCTATCTTTAGGTTGGGTTATATCTAATGAGAGTTTCTGGAATAAATCTGTCATAAATCACTTGAAGTTCAGAGGATCGGTAGGTAAAGTAGGTAACGATAAAGTTATTGGCGACAGATTCTTATATATAACTGCAGTAAATTCTTCTGCGACAGGATATTATTATGGGTCTGGTCAAAGCTATCTGGGTGGAATTGAAGAAAAGAAATTTGGCTTGAACTTAACTTGGGAAACTGCAACAAAATACAATGCAGGTTTTGACATCGGTATATTAGATAAGTTCAATTTCCAGTTTGACGCATTCAAAGAACGTAGAGAGGATATCTTATTAAAAAGACAAAAAATACCTGCATATGTAGGTTTAGTTCCTCATGGCACACCTTATGGTAATGTTGGAGTTGTCGATAATAAAGGATTTGATGCTTCAATCGAGTTTAGAAACACTACAGCCTATGGTTTGACATACTCTTTGAGAGGTAACTTTACTTTTGCTCGTAACAAAATTGTAGAAGATGACAAAGCCGAACCGGAAGAATTTTATCAACGCACAAAAGGAACTTCTCTCGAACAAGCATTTGCACTTGTAGCTTTAGGCTTATTCAAGGACCAGGAAGAAATTGATAATTGGGCAAAATCCGAGTATCAAACCACAATAATACCTGGAGATATAAAATATCAGGATACTAACGGTGATGGAGTAATCAACGATAAGGATAGAGTGTATATAGGAAATCCGCAGATACCGGAAATTATGTTTGGTTTCGGGGCTGCCGTATCTTATAAAAATATTGATGCCTCTGTTCAATTCTCAGGAATAGCCAATCGAAGTACCTTCCTTACACAAGAAGGAATGTATCCGTTTATGCTGGAATATCCGAATTACAATGTATTGAGAGAATATTATGACAATCGCTGGGTTCCGGGCGCTGATAATTCAAATGCAAAATACCCGACAGTTATAGCTGGAAAGAACGAGCATAACAACCGGAATTCGACTCTTTATATGCGAAATGCCAGTTATGTAAAACTTCAGAATGCAGAAATAGGATATTCATTACCTAAACAATGGATGAATAAAACGAAAATCGAAGGAATCAGGTTATTCTTGAACGGCTCGAACCTCTTAACGTTTGATAAGCTGAAAATAATTGATCCGGAACAAAATATTAATGATACCTACCCCCTACAACGTACTATTAATTTCGGAGCACAAGTTAACTTCTAATTATATCGTATTATGAGAACAAGAATATTAAAATTTACAACAATTCTTCTTATTGTCGCTTTGGCCTCATGTAACGACTATCTCGACAAGTTACCTGAAGGTGATTTAACGGTAGAAGAAGTATTTCAAGACTATAAAAAAGCTGAAAAATTTTTAGCAAATACATACATGCATATACCCGCTGAAATAAATTTCATGTGTGGTACAGGCGATACATGGGCTCGAAACCCTTTTACAGCTGGATGTGATGAAATGGAAATTGCCTATGGAGGAGCAGTTTCTCATTTATTGAACAGTGGTGCTTTGAATGCAGATAACTCATATAACGTAGCTCCGGTATGGAACGAATGTTATATGGGTATTCGCAAGGCCAATATCTTTTTAGCAAACATAGATAATACTCCATTGATCGCAGCTGGAAGTTCTGCGTCGACAGACTTATTTACGGAAGAACGCCGCAATCAGTGGAAGGGTGAAGCGTACTTTTTACGGGCATTAGCCTACTTCCAGTTGATAAGGACGTACGGACCGGTACCTATTATAGACTATGTACTTCCAACAGACCTTGATTACGCAACCATTAAGCGTAGTCCTTTAGAAAATTGCATTCAATTTGTTATTGATGATTGTGACCGTGCTGCAAGTTTGTCTAAAATCCGTTACACTGATGGAAACTTAGGGCGAGCTACCGCAGGCGCAGCCTTAGCTCTGAAATCGAGGATGTTACTTTATGCGGCATCACCGATATATAATGGGCACGACTATTATAAAGATTTCAAAGACAGAGATGGAGTTAATCTATTCCCAACTAGCAATGATCCTTCTAAATGGAGTAAAGCTGCAACTGCTGCAATGGAATGTATTACGGCACTGGAAAGTGCGTCTCCTGCACATAAACTGTATGAATCTAGGCTCCCCGATTACGTAAAAAACTATCGTGACATCTTATTGGACAGATTCAATGATGAATGGATATTCTGGCGGAATCTAGACAGATATGACCATTTCGATAACTGTGCTACTATACTTAGTCTGAGAGGGTTCTCTATATTAAATCCTACTCAGGAAATGGTAGACTCATATCATATGGCAAATGGTACGGTACCAATTACGGGATATGAATCGGACGAAAAAACACCTATAATCAACAATGCCTCAGGATACAAAGAAAGTGGATATACAACTGCCGAAGGTGATAATGGCTGGACTCCAGCCGGAGTACGATCCATGTATGCAAATAGAGAACCACGTTTTTATGCTTCAATCAACTTTGCCGGACAAAAATGGCAAGGCACTACCTGCGACTTCTGGTATACAGGAAAAGATGGTCGGAAAGGAGCAGGAAGTGACTATTGTAAAACAGGCTATCTGATAGCAAAAGTTGTTAATCCGAACGTAAATCCGGCTGCAGGAAGAGGTTATGAACAACGCTGCTGGGTTCTTTTCCGATTGGCAGAAATCTATTTAAACTATGCTGAAGCTATCAACGAAGCCGAGGGGCCGACTAAGGCATATACGTACATAAATAAAATCAGAAGCAGAGCTGGTATAGCCAATTTGCCAACAGGTCTGAGTCAGACACAGATGAGAGAGGCAATCAGACGAGAACGTAAGATAGAGCTAGCCTTCGAAAACCATCGGTACTTTGATGTTCGCCGTTGGGGTATAGCTGAAACCACAGAGAACCGCCCTATCCATTGTATGAATATCATGGCCGGCACACATCTGCAAGATAATGCTTTTTACGAAAGAGTTGTATGTGAGCCACGTGTATTTGATAAGACGAAACATTATTGGTTTCCAATCCCTCAAGATGAAATTAATGAGACAGAACGTGTTTTGGTACAAAATCCGGGCTGGACTAAAAATGAATAAACTATAAATAAGGATACTTTGGAGTCTGTAGATTGATTCTGATCTATAGACTCCGGTTTCCTTCAATCAATAATAATGAATACGATATGAAAAAAATAGATTTCACCATTCTGTTTCTATTGTTGATAAGTTTTATCGGCACTTCGTGCAGCAAAAGAAATGCAGATAATGTAGTCAGCCATGATTATAACCAAAAATATACAGGAGAATATACTAATCGGATTGCTTTTCCGATTGGAGGAATGGGTACGGGCATGTTTTGTATTGAAGGAAGCGGTGCAATATCCAATATGTCGTTAAGACATAGACCTGAAATTTTTCATGAACCAACAATGTTTGCTGCACTTCATATAAAAGGAATTGATAATGCAACCAGAGTCCTCGAAGGACAAGTACCCGACTGGAAAAAATTCGGGATGCCAAATTCCGCTTTGGGCGGTAGCGGCACATGGGGCCTACCCCGATATAAAGAAAATACTTTTTTGGCACGTTTCCCTTTTACCGAAATAGAACTGGAAGATAATACAATGCCTGTAGAGGTGAAAATAAATATATGGAATCCATTTGTCCCAACCGATGCAGATAATTCAAGCCTGCCTGTCGGAGGATTCGAATATGAGTTTAAAAATACAAGTAGTGTTGACGTAGATGCAATATTTTCGTACAATACCCGTAACTTTATGTATGTACATGGAAAAGGTACATCATGTATTAAATCGCATAAGAATGGTTTTATACTTTATCAGTCCGGAACAGAAACAGAGCCCTTCCACCAGGGTGAATTTGCCATATTTACAGATAACCCAGAAACAAAAGTAGACCATAATTGGTTTCGTGGCGGATGGTTCGATCCATTGACTATTTGCTGGAACAATACTGCTAGTGGTACAATCGAAAATAATCCTCCAGGATTAGAAGGTGCTACAGGGGCATCTCTATTTGTACCGGTGAAACTGAAACCTGGAGAATCTAAGACTGTGAGATTATATATGGCATGGTATGTGCCATTTTCGAACCAAAGATTTGGCGGTGAGCCAAAGACTGAAACTGATATGCCCAACACACCGCTTAACTATACATATGATAATAAAGGTGAAGGCAACTATCGCCCATGGTATAGTAGCCGATTTACAAATATAAATGAGGTAACCGAATACTGGGAAAAAAACTATGACGTACTGAAGTCCAAATCAAAATTGTTCTCAGAGACGTTCTATAATAGTACACTTCCTCCTGAAGTAATAGAAGCTATCACCTCTAACCTGACCATATTGAAGTCGCCAACTGTATTCCGCCAATACGATGGACGAATGTGGAACTGGGAAGGATGCGGAGATCATTGGGGATCGTGTCATGGATCATGTACCCATGTCTGGAATTATGCTCAGGCAGTGCCTCATCTTTTCCCTGATATGGAGCGCTCATTGCGGGAAGCAGAATACTATGTAGACCAAAATAAAGAAGGACATCAGGCCTTCCGTTCCAACTTGCCCATCAGACCATTAATCCACGATTTCCATTCAGCGGCTGACGGACAGTTAGGCGGAATAATGAAAGTATATCGCGAATGGCGTATCTATGGAAATGACAACTGGCTAAAAGAAATATATCCACTGGTAAAAACAAGTATGGATTATTGTATTCGCGTTTGGGATCCTCGCGAAGTAGGGGCATTGGAAGAGCCTCACCATAATACTTACGATATTGAATTCTGGGGTGCTAATGGGATGATGACAAGCTTTTATGCAGGGGCTTTACAAGCTATAATCCTGATGGGAAAGCATCTGGACGAAGACGTTAATAGGTACGAAAACTTATTGGCAAAGAGTAAAGAATACATGGAAACTAAACTTTATGATGGAGAGTACTTCATTCAGAATATACGTTGGAAAGGTCTGAATGCCTCTGATCCGACAAAAGTCCAGACCTTTAATTCGGGATATTCACCCGAAGCTTTAAAAATATTAGAGAAAGAAGGTCCTAAATACCAATATGGAACAGGATGTCTGTCGGACGGTGTTCTTGGCTCTTGGATGTCGCTTGTTTGCGGTATGTCCGAAATAGTGGATAACGCTAAGATTACAAGCCATCTTAAAGCTATTTATAAATATAATCTGAAACAAGATCTTCGAGAACATGCCAACCCGCAACGTCCAACCTACGCTTTAGGAAACGAAGGAGGCTTATTGCTTTGTACATGGCCGAAAGGGGGTAAACTTCAATTACCGTTTGTATATAGTAACGAAGTGTGGACAGGTATAGAATATCAGGTTGCGTCACACTTAATATTTGAAGGTGAAGTTGAAAAAGGATTAGAAATTGTTCGTACATGCCGCAACAGGTATAACGGGAAAATTCGCAATCCGTTTAACGAATATGAATGTGGAGCATGGTACGCCCGAGCGATGTCAAGCTATGCGTTATTAGAAGCATTGACAGGAATTCGTTATGACGCTGTAGATAAAACTCTCTATCTCAATCCTCGTATTGAAAATGATTTTGTATCTTTCCTATCTACTAATACCGGATTCGCCAATGTTGGCTTAAGAAATGGAATACCCTTCATCGAAGTGAAATTTGGTGAAATTGATATACGAAAGTGTGTAGTTTCGGGAGCAGAAAGCAAAATAGAAATCAAAAAAATAAATTTATGACAAAATTCAATCACATTGTTGCTATAACATTGGTGACAAGCCTATTGTTAAGCTGTGGAAATAAAAACACTAAGAAAGGAGATGAGACTATGAGTATGGAAACTTATAAAGAAGGAACATTCGGTTACGATCTAAATTATCTATCAACAAAAGACAGTTTGATTATACTTAAAGGAGAAAACGACAATGCACAGATTATCGTATCTCCTAAATATCAGGCAAAAGTATTCACCAGTACTGTCGATGGTCTATCGGGTCGCAGCATGGGTTTTATTGGCTATAAGGCTTTTGAATTGACTACACCGGATGAACATATGAATGGTTTCGGAGGAGAAAACCGTTTTTGGCTGGGACCTGAAGGTGGACAGTATTCGGTTTATTTTGAACCGGGCAAAAAACAGATATACGACAACTGGCATACTCCTAAACCTATTGACATTGAGCCGTGGACACTAATCTCAGCAACAGGGCAAAAGGTTGAGATGAAAAAAGAAATGGAAATAAAGAACTATGTAGGAACACAACTTAAACTGAATGTAGATCGTACGATAGCATTTTTAGATCCAAACAAAATAAAATCTGCCCTTGGTGTCGACTTAAGTGACAAAGTTAAGTCTGTAGCTTATAGTACACAAAACGAAATTAAAAACAAAAACGACTTTGAATGGACAAAAGAAACAGGAACAATTTGTATATGGATGCTGGATATGTTTGTTCCTGCGCCCAAAGCCGTGACTGTTATACCATTCAATACAGGTGATGAAAAAGAAATGGGGAAAATCGTCACAAGCGATTATTTTGGTGAAATCCCAGCTGACCGATTAACTGTAAAAGACAATACATTATATTTCAAAACCGATGGTAATCAACGTGGTAAATTAGGTCTGAATTCGTTTCGTACAACAGGAATTGCAGGAAACTATGATCCTGAATCGAAAAGATTGACTATTACGACTTTCGAAGTGGTAAAAGGAGGTACATATCTCAATCAGGAATGGAATCCAACAAAAAATCCGCTTGTAGGGGATGCTATGAATGCCTATAATGACGGACCATTAGAAGATGGTAGTATAATGGGGCCATTCCTCGAAATAGAAAGCTGTTCGCCTGCCGCATTTCTAAAACCAGGTGAATCACAATCACACAACCATAATGTATATCATTTTGTAGGTGAGTCTGTCGATTTAGATCCAATAGCTAAAAAACTGCTTGGAGTTTCTATTGAAGAAATTATAAATGCTTTTTAAAGATAACAATAAAAAACGCCGGGGTTTTCCCGCTCCGGCGTTATAAAAACAGGTATGAGAAAAAGAATAATTTACATAGTACTATTAGGAAATATGCTAAGTTTATTAGCTCTGACTAAGATTAATGCGACCGAACGGTTAAATCTTGATATCAGCAGTTTTCCAAAAGAATTTAAACATATTATACACAATATTGAATTCGATCTGTTAGGAACAATTCAACCTTCACAAGAAATCAAGATTGTGGAGAATAACCTAATACATGTAAAATTGATATTCAACTTACCAAAAGAAATAAAACAAGACGATTGGCAATTGACAATTACACCTGCATTTACTCCTACATTCCATTGGGCACCACACATTAGCCCATACGAAAAAAATATTATAGACCAACATGTTTTCAGGGCACCGGCTATGATTGTTCAAAATGTGAAACAAGGGTTGGTTGTCATGCCGGATATAGCAATCATGCAAGGAGAGACACCTTCGAGATGGTATTTGGATATGAATGCACCTCAAAACGTATTAACCTTAGGTATGAGTGAAAGCTTCGTTTCGGATCATGTAATATATGAACGTGCACCAGGTGCTACATACCCCAAAGGTAAAGTCGAATTTGGCTTTTACCTCATGAATTATAATAAGAAATCTGATTTAGATAATCCATTTCGCAGACCGCTGGACTTTTATTGGTCCAACTGGGGACACAAACTTTATGAAGATGGTAACCCTATCAAAGGCGATTTGGAACCATATATAAAACACACCTATAATTGGGCATTCAACACTTGGAAACATGCAGTATGGCAAGAATTTGTTATCGATGACAAAAAAGTTGGAGCTCCGGTTTTTATAGTCAATATAACACAAAGTCCCAATTATACGGAACCTGTCAATGAACGGGAATTTCGTTCTATATGGAATCAGGCTTGGTTCAGTTCCTTGCGTTCGGCAAGTGGATTATACCGCTATGCTCGGCGTACAGGTGATAATACTTTGCTCGAAAAGGCTAATTTGACCAAAGAGTTGGCGTTGGCAGCACCGGTTAAAGAAGGTTTCTTTTATTGTTTGATTGGTACAGAGATGGAAACGATAGAAATAGAAAATAAACCCTACAATCGATCTAAAGGTTGGAATACTTATTATTGGGGAAATTCTAACCGCAATCCTTATACATGGGATGCCCGCAAAGCTCCTTTTCATATTTTAGATATGAGCTGGACTGCTACATTGATGCTTCGCTGGTATGACGAACTAGAAAAAGATCAGCGTTTACTCGACTATGCTCGCAGATATGCGGACGCATTATTAACGAAACAAGATACCAGAGGTTTTTTTCCTGGCTGGCTAGATATAGAAACCCTTCAGCCGATGGAGCATTTAAACGATTCACCGGAAACATCTATGAGCGTAACTTTCTTACTAAAGTTATGGGAGTTAACCAAAGATCGAAAATACAGAATCGCAGCACTCAAAGCTATGGATGCTATATGTAAAGATATTATATATGAGGGACGCTGGGAAGACTTCGAAACTTATTGGTCTTGTAGCCGATTAGGCAACTTAGATTGGGTTGGAAAGAAGATAAAACGAAACAATATGTATAAACAGTGCAATTTCTCAATATACTGGACTACCGAGGCTCTGTTAGAATGTTATAAGCAGACAAAGAATAAAAAATATCTGTTTCTCGGTCAACGTACACTCGACGAACTCTTGATGACACAAAGCGCTTGGCAACCACCTTATATATATGTCAATGGATTAGGTGGTTTCGGTGTAATGAATGCCGATGGAGAATGGAACGATTCACGTCAAAGCCTCTTTGCCGAAACCATAATTGAATATGGCAAACTCCTGAAAAAAGAAGAATATATAGAACGGGGATTAGCTGCACTTCGAGCTTCATTCTCAATGATGTATTGTCCTCAAAATCCGATTGCAAAAGAACAATGGGAAAAAGTATGGCCTTTTTTCAACGAAAAAGATTATGGTTTCACTATGGAAAACTATGGACATGGAGGTCAAACGAGTAAAGACGGGATAGGTATCGGCGAATTTACAATCTATGATTGGGGAAATGGAGCTGCTGCCGAAGCCTACAACCGAATTAGAGACAAATTCGGTGCAGATATATTTGAATAAGACAACCCAAGTAATAAATAAATTATGAGACAACTTATTTTCACAGTGCTATGCCTATTATTTCTTCTTCCGGCTTATTCTCAGAAGAAGAGTGCTAAAACAGCTATTTCGATCCCCTTAACAGAGGAACTGGAATATCTATACAATCCGGCACTTTTACCGCTATATCGGGAAGGAGTAATGGAACAGGAATCTAGCTACGATCGTACAGGAAACAACGATGATGGTTTTTCGGGTAAATACTCTTTTATTCGTAAAGAGGGGAATAAACTGGTGTTAGCCGATTATAAAGGGCCGGGTGTAATAAACCGTATCTGGACTCCGACACCAACAAATGACACCATCCAATTTTATATAGATGGAGAAAAAACACCACGTATAAGTATCCCTTTTATAGATTTATTTTCAGGTAAAACTTTTCCGTTTGTCAATCCTGTCTGTGGAAATGAGGTTGGAGGATATTATTGCTACATACCTATCCAATTTTCGAAATCATGTAAGATTGTCTTTTGTGGCGAAAAAATAATGTTTCATCAGATACAATATCGTCCCTATTCTCAAGATACAAAGGTCGAACCATTTACTATGGACTGGACAAAATCGCAAAGAGATGCTTTAACTAAGGCCTGTGATGTCTGGAAACATCAGGTAGAACCTCTTTCAATCCTGGATAAAACAACGATGTTGACCGAAACCAAACAATTTTTCATTGCTCCGGGGGAAACTATACCATTTTTCACGACAAGTGAAGGTGGCCGTATAGCAGGGTTCGAATTAGAGTTAGGTTCATCGCTTGAGGGACCCAATAAAGATATATTATTACAAGCCTTATGGGACAATGATGCAAAACCGGCAATCTATAGTCCGGCTGCAGACTACTTCGGATATGCATATGGAAAACCGGCAATGCAAAGTATATTATTGGGCTATCATCAAGGAGTAAACTATTCATATATTCCAATGCCATATAATAAAAAGGCCGAAATGAGTCTTGTATATAAAGAAAGACAAGGGGGTAATCAACCTAAAATTGAAGTTAAAGCAAAAGTCTTCTATACCAAAGAGGTTCAGAACATAGAAACGGAAGGACGACTATATACAATTTGGAGAAGAGAGATAAAGCCAAAAGACTTTGAACCTTATCTACTTGCCGATATCAAAGGAAAAGGGCATTATATGGGTATTACACATATAGCGCAAGGTTTACAACCAGGCATGACCCTGTTTTTTGAAGGAGACGATTCAACTATCGTTGATAATAAGCTCAGAATGCATGGCACAGGATCGGAAGATTATTACAACGGAGGATGGTATGCATTGCTCGACCGTTGGGATCGGGGTGTGAGTCTCCCTATACACGGTGCTCTAGACTATTCGTTGCCAATGGCTCGAACAGGTGCTTATCGTTTCTTTCTGACAGATAAAATTACTTTCAATGAAAATCTGCGTGTAACGATAGAGCACGGACCTGAAAATAACCTATTCCCTGTCGATTATACTTCTATTGCATTCTACTACGGGTCCGAGCCTGCCATTTGTGCTTTAGAGCCTACCGAAGAACTGCGGACAGTTTATTATCCGACAACACATATTTTCTTTCCACAATTGATGGACCTTTCTATTGGCGATGGCCTTAAAATTCAAAATAAAGGACGATTAATTGCTGAAACTGAAAATGAAGGAATGGTAAGAATTATGCTTGATGAAATTCCCGAAGGTGTATACAAAGTAAAGCTGACCTACTTCAAGACTCCCGATGGAGGTGCTTTTGAGGTTTGGAATCGTCAAAAGCCATTAAAATCATGGGAAGATGTTTACAGTAAAGATGAAGTGAAAATTGAAAATGCCGATTTAGGTACATTCACTTTAACCAGACATACAAATTCTATATCCATTAAAGTAAAAAAAACAGAGCAGGGATCAAAATTCCATTTTGACATACTGACTTTAGAAAAACAATAATATTAAAACTTTGAGATTATGAGTAAAACAAATTATCCCAAGATAGGTATACGACCTATCATTGATGGTCGCCGCAAAGGTATCCGTGAATCACTGGAAGAAACAACGATGAATATGGCTAAAAATGTAGCGAAGTTTTACAGTGATAATTTAAAATATCCTGATGGGTCGCCTATTCAATGCGTTATAGCCGATACTTGTATCGGAGGAGTAAAAGAAAGTGCAGACTGTGCCGAAAAATTTGAAAAGGAAAATGTAGGCTTGTCTCTATCCGTTACCCCATGTTGGTGCTATGGCTCAGAAACAATTGACATGAATCCGCTAATTCCGAAAGCGATTTGGGGTTTTAACGGAACGCAACGTCCGGGAGCAGTATATCTTGCAGCGGCTCTTGCTGCCCATAACCAAAAAGGATTGCCTACATTCGGAATCTACGGACGTGATATACAAGATATAGGAGACAACGCTATACCTGCTGATGTACAAGAGAAACTACTTCGATTTGCCAAATCGGGATTAGCTCTTGCTATGATGCGCGGTAAGTCGTATCTGGCTATAGGTACGGTATCGATGGGTATTGCCGGATCGATGGTCAATGCCGACATGCTTCAGGAATACTTCGGTATGCGTACCGAATACGTTGATTGCTCGGAAATAATACGCCGTGTGCAACAAGATATTTATGATAAAGAAGAATACGAAAAGGCATTAGCATGGACTAAAAAACATTGTGTGCCTAACGAATTACCTGATCATAATCCGCAACATCTGGTAAGTACCCGTGAACAAAAAGATAAAGACTGGGAATTTGTAGTCAAAATGACATTAATTTTCCGTGACTTGATGATCGGAAACGAGAAACTGGCTAAAATAGGCTGGGGTGAAGAAGCAATGGGACATAATGCTATCTGTGGCGGATTTCAAGGACAACGCCAATGGACTGACTTTATGCCAAATGGAGATTTTTCTGAGGCAATACTCAATTCATCGTTTGACTGGAATGGCGTTCGCGAACCATTTGCATTCGCCACTGAAAACGATCATCTGAACGGTATGTCCATGTTGTTGGGTAAATACCTGACTAATACAGCTCAGATGTTTGCAGATGTGCGTACCTACTGGAGCCCTCAGTCCATAGAGCGTGTGACAGGTTGGAAGCCGGAAGGCATTATGAAAGACGGGGCCATACACCTTATCAATTCAGGCTCATGTACACTGGACGGAACAGGTCAGCAAGAAAAGGATGGCAACCCTGCAATGAAACCATTCTGGGAAGTCAAAGATGTGGAAGTTGACAAAATGCTCAAAGCCACCCAATGGGGACCATCTTCACGTGAATATTTTCGTGGAGGAGGCTATTCATCCAAATTTCTCACCAAAGGTGGTATGCCGGTAACTATGTGCCGACTGAATCTTGTAAAAGGTTTGGGGCTGGTATTGCAAATAGCTGAAGGCTGGACAGCAACTTTCCCTGATAAGGCATTTGATATCATTGATCAACGTACCGACAAGACTTGGCCATCAACATTTTTCGTACCCCGTGTAACTGGTAAAGGATATTTCCGTGACGTATATTCGGTGATGAACAACTGGGGAGCTAATCATGGAGCAATCAGCTATGGACATATAGGTGCTGACTTGATATCGTTGGCATCGATGTTATCTATACCTGTGTGTATGCACAACGTAGATGAAGATAAAATATTCCGTCCATCCGCTTGGGCCGCATTTGGTTCAGATGCCGAAGGGTCGGACTATAGAGCATGTAAGGCTTATGGACCAATCTATAAGTAAATAAAGTTAATTCTATTTATATGAGGATGTCTTATAAATATTTTTATGGCATCCTCATAAATCAATTATACTATGAAATCTAACTCTTAAATTTTTGTTGTATGAAATCAACTAAGTATTTTATCTATTCTCTATTATTTGCATTCGTACTTGGTTCATGTACAGAAGAGGCCGGTTATGAAAAAGGTGAAGTCAGACCCTATGTGAGAATTCCTAATCGTGATATCATAATGGAAACTGACGAGGAAAATACAATAACTATAACCCCTCTGTATGATAGTGACGAAACTGCTACAGGAAAATACAAATGGAGTGTTACTAACCAAGAATTGGTAAAACTTGTGGAAAATGGTGATAATTCAGTAAGTATTACCGGACTAAAACCTGGAAAAACTTATTTGAAAGTCGAATCCGAAAACGGAAAATTGCAATATACATCAACACTGAAAATCAATCAATCCTTTCAGTTCGAGCATCCTATATTTATCGATTTTGGAACGATAGAATCATCTAAACCGTTTAATAACATGCTAAGTTCTGTGAATAGTAAGCTACAAGGTCTGGTAGATGCAAAAGGCTTTACATCGAAATATGCGATTGAAGTAAACGGATCCTTTCTGACATTAGACAGAAGTTCGCATATCAACACTTTAGGATTCCCTGATAATGTTGCTTTTGATATGTTTTTTAACGATGGTATTAGTATTGCTTCTGCTGGATTTATCTTGTCTAAACTGAAAGCAAACACAAAATATACATTTGTCTTTTATGCTACAATTGCAGACGATAATGTTACCCAAACGGAATATGCAGTTAAAGGTCAGAATGAAGGAAAGGCTCTCTTATATACATCTAATAATCAATCTAATGTGGCTACTATAAAGGATATTATACCAGACAGCGATGGTAAAATAAAAATAACCTTACAGCCTGGTCCTAATAATACCCAATGGGCTAAATTTTATGGCATTACAAGTATGATCATAATACCTGAAAACTATGAACTGGATTTTCCTTTAAGTTTCTAAAAATTTAGTATTCTAAATCATTAATAAAGAAAGAAGGCTTCTATTGAAACTGTAATTATACAACTACAATTACAGTTTCAATATAGAAGTATCTAGTTGAAGCAATAGTCCTATGTTTCCAGTTACTCTTTTATATAAATAGCACATACAATTCGGCAGCACTTGACGAAAATGATATCTATTTCTAATGTTGTTGTGAAAACCTTGTAATGTATTTCTAATAAAAAATATGATTAGTTCTTAGGTATTAAGAACATAATAACAAATAAAAGTCATGAGAAAAAGACATATTATATTCCAACTATTGCCATCCTTGCTTTTACTTTTTGTTTGTCAAAATAATTGTCTGTCTCAATCTGTCAGTAAAGATGGCAGTAGAGGAATAGTTATAAAAAAAGTAGAACAAAAATCTCGTGTAACAGGAACACCAATGGAAGGAGAAACTCTTTTTAATCCGAATAACACACCCCAATCATATGATGTTGGAGGAACAGATTTAGGTATAATATGGGAAATGAAAAAAGGAAAGTATGGTATATTCTTTGGAGATACTTATGGTAGCGATTTCAAACCAAATCCGCAAATGCCAGGACCAAACGGCGGTAATTGGAGATGTAATGTTCTAGCCTTTTCATACGATCAGAATCTCGAAGATGGAATGACTATCAGCAACATGACTGTAAATGAAAATGGCAAAGCCCGTGAAATAGTATACGGAGCAAAAGATATATCAGGAGAAGGAGATTGGACTTCTATTCCCACAGCAGCAGTACGAGCCAATGGAGCTGACTATGTGCATTACTTCAATATGAAAAAATGGGATGGGTGGATTACCAATTACTCTGGAATATACAAATCAATCGACGATGGGCAAACATGGACAAAATGTAAGAATATCTATTTCGGTTCGAACAGTAATTTTGGACAAGCAGGTTATTTCAAAAAAGATGACTATGTATACATGGTCGGAACAGAGACAGGGCGTAAAAGCAGTCCTCGGGTAGCACGTTTTCGAGAAACAGATATTGAAAACCAGACTAAATACGAATACTGGAACAAGGATCTGAGAAAGTGGTTCAAAGGTGATGAATCTAAAGCTACTAATCTATTTGATGATGCTGTTGGTGAACTATCCATAGTATTTCATAACAAATATAAAAGATGGATTATGACTTACCTCAATGAGGAAAGGTATGAGATTAACTTGCGTGATGCCGCTGAGATAACAGGTGAATGGAGTGAGCCTAAATTATTAGCTACAGGAAAGGAATACCCTCAACTTTATGGGCCATATATTCATCCATTGTCGCTCAATGGAGATAATCTATATTTTCATATGTCTTTATGGCTTCCGTACAATGTATTTATGATGAAAGCCGAACTGGTTGTTGAAACAAAGCTTGATTAACATCGAGCCAGATAATAATATAATCAATAATAAAAGATATAAATATTATGAGTATGAGTAAAAAATATGTAATTGGGGTTGATTATGGAACAGACTCGTGCCGGGCTGTGATAATTGATACGGACGATGGAAAAGAAATAGCATCGTCAGTGCAATATTATCCCCAATGGAAAGAAGGTCTGTATTGTAATCCGCAGGAAAACCAATACAGACAGCACCCGCAGGATTATATCGATACTCTTGAGGCGGCTATCAAAGACTCGTTAATGGAAGTAGAAAACGATATTTCAAAAGAGATAATCGGCATATCGTTCGATATGACAGCTAGTACACCTGTTTTGGTAGACAAAGACGGAACACCTTTGGCCTTGTTAGAGGAATATAAAAAAAATCCGAATGCAATGTTTATTCTATGGAAAGACCATACGGCAATTTCCGAATCAATAGAGATAAATCAGTTATCGAAAAAGTGGGATATAGATTTTACAGCCTACGAAGGTGGAATTTATTCGGCTGAGTGGGTATGGTCAAAAGTCTTGCATGTACTTCGAGTTGACGAAAGTATACGTTCAAAGGCTTACTCATGGATAGAGCATACAGACTGGATGCCGGCTCTTTTAACAGGAAATACAAAACCCGAAAATGTAATGAGAAGCCGCTGTGTCGGAGGGCATAAAGCAATGTGGCATGAAAAATGGGGAGGGCTTCCATCCGAAGAGTTTCTTACCGAATTATCCCCACTGCTGAAAGGATTTCGGTCACATTTATACGAAAAGACTTATACATCTGATGTTTCTGCCGGAAAACTTACTGCAGAATGGGCCGCACGATTAGGACTCACAACAGATGTAGAGGTTGGAATCGGCGCTATAGACTGCCATATGGGTGCCGTAGGAGCCGGAATCAAACCAGGATCTTTTGTTCGCGTCATGGGAACATCTACCTGCGATATAATGACTGTTCCTTACGACCAAATGGAGGATATGCTTATTCCTGGTATTTGCGGACAAGTAGACGGTTCGGTTATTCCCGGATTCATTGGGCTTGAAGCCGGACAGTCAGCTTTTGGAGATTTGTATGCATGGTTTCGTGGGTTGCTGGAATGGCCGTTACATAATATTCTTATGAATAGTAAACTACTGGATGAGAATATAAAAGCAAAATTAATAGAAGAAGTAAGTGATACTATTATACCACAATTGTCAGATGACGCTGTAAAGATTTCTATAGAGCAAAGTACAATTATCGCCACCGATTGGATGAACGGAAGACGTACTCCTGATGCCAATCAGCTATTAACGGGATCTATAACAGGACTGACATTAGGTAGTAATGCTCCGCTTATTTTTAGAGCCTTGGTAGAAGCTACAGCTTTTGGGTCCAAATCTATTATTGACCGCTTTTTAGATTCCGGAATCGAGATAAAAGAAGTTATTGGAATTGGAGGTATTTCTCAAAAATCACCTTTTGTTATGCAAATTCTTTCGGATGTAATCGGTTTACCTATAAAGGTTGCCAGATCGCAGCAAACTTGTGCTTTAGGTGCAGCTATGTTTGCTGCTGTAATTGCTGGAAAATACAATACAATTGAGGAAGCACAGCTAAAAATGGGACAAGGATTTATTTGCGAATACACGCCTGATATGAAGAAACATGAGAAATATAAAGTATTATATGATAAATATCTCCATATTGGTCAGTTTACAGAAGCATGCTTGCCTAAAGATTAAGATACAATAAGTTGCAGATATCTTTCCAATCTGATTGACAAGATATTTTAGATTGGAAAGAGTCTGGATTTATTTACTAATGCTCTTGTTTTCATTTATTTCTTTATTAGTGTTAATAAAATAGATAAGCAATGAATTCCAATCTCTCCTACCCTTTTGTATACATCATTAAGGA
>NZ_JAEPKU010000249.1 GCF_016652235.1 Dysgonomonas sp. Marseille-P4677 | reverse complement strand
ATATATTACCTACCTATAGGATGAAACAATATTCTTTAATCAACGAATTTTTGTATTAAAACACAGATCCTGATTACAAATACTTATTAGAAAAGTTTGGATATTATTTTAAAAATATTACGTTTGCATCCATATTCGAAAAGCAGGAAAACCATCGGAGTGTGGAAATATGAAAAACTTCTGATTTACTATCAAAATATTAAGAGTATAGATAAGTAAGTGCACCTATTATTAGTCGGTTGTATTATAATTATATAAAAAAACATTATCATCTTGTAATGATGGTAATATAGTTGCTAAGATAGGGGAAGACTCGAAAGAAAAACCTTTAGCGAGCCTTTTTTGTTTTTATATATAGTTAAGATATAATTTGATAGCTCCATCTTATTCTTATTTTATGGAAGGACTTTTGCTTTATATTATTCAACAAACTTCAATGCTTATATTATGCAATAGTATATAATTTATTTTTAGAGATCATATTCATGCCGAAAGATGAGTTAATTCTACAAAATTTCAATGAACTTTTTTCGATATATCGAAACCGCTTCATCCTTTTTGCCTATAGCTACGTTGATAATAAAGAAGTGGCAGAAGACATTGTTATGGATAGCTTTATGTACTATTGGGAAAAACGTTCAGATTTAGCTGATACATCAAATATACCCGGATATATTCTTACCGTAATAAAGCATAAGTGCTTAAATTATCTCAAACATAAGCTTTATGTAGAAAAGGCCCATTCGGAAATAAATACTCATCAAAATAGAGTTATAGAACTAAATATATCATCATTAGAAGTATGCGACCCTCAAGAACTATTTGTAAAGGAGTTGGAGGCACTTTTAATCGATGCCCTTCAAAAATTACCGGAGCTTACTCGAATCGTATTTATTAGTAGCCGGCTTAATAATAAGACATACAAAGAGATCAGTGCTGATCTGGATATTACTGTGAAAAGTATTGAATATCATTTATCTAAGGCTACCAAGTTTCTTAAAGAAAATTTGAAAGACTATCTACCTCTTTTTCTGTTAATATCATTCATTAAATAATTTAAATAGTTAACTTATGTTAAATATACGGATTCCATCAGGGATCGTTAACCTTTAATTGCTTTATCTATATGAACCAAGAATTTGATAAAAATATATTTTATAAATTTTTCTCGAGAGACATCAGTATCGAAGAAGAAAAACAATTGCTTGATTGGATCGATGAATCGGCCGATAATAAATCCATATTTCTGTCCGAAAGAGAATTATACAATCAATTAATTTTAAATACTGATGAGAAAAGACTAGAAGGACTAATTGAAGAAGAAAAACAACGTACTAGCAGACGTATTCCGATGTGGGTAAAAGAAGTATTGAAAGTATCAGCAGTTATCTTGTTGGTTTTAGGAGGAATGTATTTTTTCAATCAGCAGAAATATAATAATTTGACAGCACTTTCTAACGAGATTTCTATACCGGCGGGAGAAAAGGTTAGTTTGACTCTCTCCGATGGAACTAAAGTCTGGGTTAACGCAAAATCGAAGTTCACTTATCCATCCCTGTTCGGAGAAAAAGAAAGACGAGTCTTTTTGGATGGTGAGGCATTTTTTGATGTAAAGAGCAACGCGAAAATACCATTTATAGTTGAAACCTCTAAAGGGCAGATTAAAGTATTAGGAACCGAATTTAATGTTGATGCATACTCCCAATCTTCAAGAATATCTGTTTCACTATTTAAAGGTAAAGTCGAAATAACAGGAGCGATGGCTCCAAAACCTGTGGTATTGAGTCCCAATGAGTATTTCGAAAGTGTAAACAATATATCTAAAATTGGTGAATTTGAAAATAATTCAGCCGCTCTATGGAAAGATGGACTGATTGCATTCAAAGATACTCCCTTTCTGGAGTTAATGAAGACATTCGAAAAATATTATGATGTAAAGATAGAAATATTGAATACCAAATTGTCAGATATTGAACTTACAGGTAAAATCCGAATTAATGATGGCATAGAGCATGCGCTAAAAGTAATCCAGAAGAATGCCAACTTTAGTTTTCAAAGAGACAGTGACGAAAGTAATATAATATATATAAGATAGAGA
>NZ_JAEPKU010000248.1 GCF_016652235.1 Dysgonomonas sp. Marseille-P4677 | reverse complement strand
ATAAAGTCTTGGATGAAAAACTCGGGTTTACTCCCGAAAATGTACAGAAGCAAGTAAAACAATTTTTATCGTAAAAAGGAAAATTAAATGGCTTTATTTCATCAAGGAGAAAAACCAATCGGATTAGCCAGCGACCACGCGGGTTTTCCTTTAAAAAAGTATATTATCGACTTGTTTGACGAACAAGGGATAAAATATACAGACTTCGGAGCTTACTCTACTGAAAGTGTAGATTATCCCGACTTTGCTCATAAATTAGGGAAAGCTATCGATAACAAAGAGTGTGACTTCGGAATTGCAATATGTGGTACTGGAAATGGGATCAACATGGCCCTAAACAAACATCTGTATATACGTGCAGCTCTATGTTGGAATAGAGAGATTGCAAAACTGGTAAGAATGCATAACGATGCTAATGTTTTGGTTATGCCGGGACGTTTCATTACTCAAAAAGAAGCTCTAGAGATGGTTATTACATTCTTCAATACAACTTTTGAAGGAGGAAGGCATCAGACTAGAATAGATAAAATTCCATGTAAATAAATGTTTACAAAAGGTTTTATAAAAGAAAAGGGTGTCAATAATTAACACCCTTTTCTTTTATATTAAAAAGTAAGCTTATTAAACGGTAGGCAGACTCATACCTGTTATTTTACGATAAAGGTCTAATGCATATACATCAGTCATACCTGACACAAAATCGAGCACTGATAATATTTTTTCATAAGTGCTACCATCATTCACATTAAATTGTTCGGGTACACGACTTAAGATAAGTTTAGAATATGCTGCTTTAGGAGTCTGAATAGCAGAAATAAAGGTATCTAGCAAGAAACCAATAATACGATGTCCGGCAAGCTCAATATCCACAACATCTTTTGTTTTGTATATTTTTTTGTAGCTTATTTCGGTAGCCTCTCTATTGGCTTTATTGGGCACTTCCGAAATATGTTTAATTAACGCTCCTTCAAATTTACCTTGTAATATTAAGTCTTCATTCCTGATGAAAACAGCAGAACACTCATCGACTAACAATCCTATCACACTAGAGCGTAAATAGGCTATCTGCTCATTAATGTCTGTTACCATTTGCATTGTATAACGCATTTTCTGTTGACGCTCGTCGCTAAAAAAATTAAGAAACAGACTTATTGTTTGCTCTGTGGAAAGCAGACCTAATTTGTGAGCATCTTCAATATCCATAATCTTATAGCAAATATCATCCGCAGCTTCGACTAAGTATACTAAAGGGTGCCGTGAATATTGTAAGGGTGACTTATTTATGCAATGCATTCCAAGTTCGTCAGCTATCTTTTTAAAATCATTCTCCTCTGATTGAAAGAAACCAAACTTACCTTTTCCATTTGCTACCAATGATGAATAAGGATATTTGGCAATAGAGGCTAACATAGAATAGGTCATAACAAATCCTCCGGGACGACGACCATTGAATTGATGGATAAGTAATCGGATTGAATTGGCGTTACCTTCAAAGTTTGTAAAATCTTCCCAACGTCCACCCTCTTCTCTCACCATCTGTTCGAGATTCTTACCTTTTCCCTCTGAAAAGAAACTGGTAATAGCTGTTTCCCCTGAATGCCCAAATGGAGGATTGCCTAAATCGTGAGCCAAGCACCCTGCCGCAACAATAGAGCTTATTTCTTCAAAATCAGCTTTTGAATCCGGATATCTTTTTCTCAGTTCTTTGCCTATAATAACACCTAAAGACCGTCCTACACTAGACACTTCTATACTATGAGTCAATCGATTATGAACAAAAACACTACCAGGCAAAGGAAACACCTGTGTCTTATTTTGTAGACGCCGAAAAGGCGATGAAAATATAAGCCTATCATAATCTCTCTGAAAATCTGTTCGGTCGTGATGCTTATCGTCATGATACTTTTCCATCCCAAAACGTTTTGCAGAGAGTAGTTGTTGCCAATTCATATGTATTACTATTATTTGAATAAACAAAGATACTTCTTTTATAAATAATGATTTACAATATTCCTAGATTTTAGTTTGTTTATGGATTAGACCAAAACCTTCTCAGACCCAACTAAAAGAACTTTGCCTGTCAGATATCTTCGGCCTATTTCTTTTTCAGCACATTACTCTCTGCTAATTTTAATAA
>NZ_JAEPKU010000247.1 GCF_016652235.1 Dysgonomonas sp. Marseille-P4677 | reverse complement strand
TACCGCCGTTTTATAAGAAGAAGTCCTTCATACATATGAAGGACTTCTTTTGTTTTATACAGATTACTCCTAAAGAACGAGCGTTTTATCATGCTTATTTTCTCGTACTAAGAAGATATAGAAAGAGAATAAACATACTAGCGATAAATAATAAGGACGGCTTAGATCAAGCCGCCCTTCGTATATTTATAGATACTATTAGTTAGTAATATTACCTTTATTTTAGGCAGATACTTTTGCTTTGAGATCAAAACCCATAGCTTCACGAATAGCTCGAGCAAATAAGGTGTTAATTTTATGCCCAGGACAATTAGCTATAATTTTACCTTTTATAAAATGGCCAACTAATGCTATATCACCAACGATATCGAGTAATTTATGTCTAGCTGGTTCGTTAGGGTATAATAGAGGTTTATTCATAATATAACCTAGCTTATTTGCATCTTTTCTTCGTACCCCCATAAAATCAACCAGCTGGTCTAATTTATTTTGTTCCATTAATTTGTCATAAATCAGAATTGCATTGTTGAGATCCCCCCCTTTTGAATCTTTATTTTTTAATAATTGTTCTATTTCACTTACAAAAACAAAAGGTCTTGCAGCAGCAATATCTTTTGTGAATTCAGATAGCGTATTTAGATTTGCTTCCTGCTTTTTTAAAAAGAAAGAATTAAAGGATATGTTTGATTGTATGCTGAATGTATCATCTGGTAATAATAGCATAGATGATCCTGTTTCTTTATCTACTACTTTAATCCTTTTCCGTTTAAAGGTAATATATTTTCTTTCAGTGTTTTGTATTTGTATCCCAACCTCCTTTATTTTGCTTACAAATGCGATAGAACTTCCATCTAGAATTGGAAACTCAGAGCCGTTTACTTCTATTAGGCAATTATCTATTTCACAAGCATAAAGAGCTGCAAGAGCATGTTCTACCGTACTTACCTGAATGTTGTTCATAGATAAAATGGTACTACAATCAGTTCCATATACATTTTCAGCTAATGCATCTATTATTGGATGGCCGGGTATATCAATTCGCTTAACTTTATAACCATAATTCTCGGGTGCCGGATTAAATGTGATGCGTATGTTTAAGCCGCTCTGTAATCCTTTTCCTTCTAAGGAGAAGCTATTTTTTAGTGTTCTTTGATTTATCATTGTATCCACTCTTATAATTTAGGGTATTCTTAGGAGACAACTCCCGGCTGAATATCCTCCACCAAATACAGATATACAGATTAAATTTCCTGATTGAAATTTATCTATATTTTGTGCATAAACAAGTAATGAACTGGCTGATCCAGTGTTGCCTAATTCTTGTATATTAGAAAGTATTACATCTTCTTTAATATCCAATTGTTTAGCTACATTCTTCAATATTCTCATATTGGCTTGATGACCAATAAAAAAAGTGAGATTATCTAGTTTATATCCGTTGTTTTCAACAATATTTTTTGTATTCTGAGCTATATAGGAGCAAGCATATATAAAAACATCTTTGCCATATGGCATTTGTAATCCCCCATTTTGAGGTTTTAAGTAAACACCTTGGGGACCCATCCCGATATGACCTAAGCCTTGTGTTGTTATATCAAGAATCTCGGCATCTTTCTTATTGAAAGAGGTATTAGAAAAGAAAAAAGCAACAGCTCCATCTCCCCATAGATGCCCCGACATATAGTCAGAATCGTTAGAGTAAGAAGTATTTCTGTCAGCACACACTAATAATGCTTTAGATGCTACTTGAGAGGTAAAGAAAGTATATATGATTTCCATTGCGTTTACCCCGGAAGAACAAGCTGAAGACAGTTGGAAAACTTTAGCATTAAGTATATTATATTCGCGTTGTATCTGATGTCCGACGGTTGCAATCGTATCGGAAGGCGTGTAAGACGCAAAAATAATTAAATCAATATCTTCTATTTTATATGGCAATTTTGGTAAAGCATTTGCGACAGCTTCGCTGCACATATATTCTATTGTTTCCTCCTCAGTGGCCCTTGAGCGAGAATTTATACCGGTTCTTTGTAGTATCCAGTCACTACTTAAGCCATTTACATCGGAGAAATAATCATTTGGAATCCTTGTGGTAGGAATATAGTATCCTGTTGCATTAATATACATATTCTATATTTTATG
>NZ_JAEPKU010000246.1 GCF_016652235.1 Dysgonomonas sp. Marseille-P4677 | reverse complement strand
GATTGTTTCTCAGTAGTTTTACTTAATTTTGAGATACATTACAAAATACTCGCTGCTATTTTTATATTATCCCATTATTTGTTAATTTAGTAAAAATATAATTTTATATGAGAAAAATAGTAGGGTTAATATTCTGTTTATGTACCTGTTTCGGCTGCTTTCTTCCTTCTTGTAATTCGACAAATGCGAACGATCATTTACCTACTCCGATAATAACTTGTGAAAGTGTAAGAATATCAGGAAAGTTTATAGGATTTAATGATTTCAAAAAGAATAAAAATTTTAAAACTATTAACATTTATATGTCTTATCCTTTAACAGGACGAACGGAAAGGATAGAGGTTGAGATAAATGGTGATGAAACTTTTTCATTAGAAATACCTATAGAGACATCCCCTGCTTTTGGCTATATAAAGCTTTCGGCTCAAAACAATTATGTTTTCTCTTTAGTTTCCGGCCAGGAAACAATATTTGATATTTACTTTAAAAATGAAAGATTATATATAAAAAGAATTGATGGACCAGATATTCTTTTTGGAAAAATAGATTCTTGGTATGATACTTTTGGTAAAGCTCTTGCGGCAGACCCTTTGGGCTTAGTTGCCTGGGGACACTATGATTTAGATACACTAAAAAAATTTATGGCAGCCCCCAAAGAATATATTCCTTTTGCATTGAAGCATGATTTAGAAAATAGATTAAAAATTCTAAGAAAGGATAAAATAATACCAGAAAAAGCTCTCGGAAAATTTGATAAAGAAATCCAACTCATGCGGATACCACAGTTTATACACTTTAGCGGTGATATTTGGAATATGTACACTACATTTTATAGAATTGAAAATAAAATAACAGAGATAGAAATAAAAGGAAAATTAGATTCTGCAACTTATATTCCTCCATCTCCAGATATTTCATATTGGATTTTTTTGAAGGAATTTAATCTTAACAATCCGAACTATTTATACACTGAGAAATTCTCATATATCATCCAAATGTTGTTAGAGAATGAGACCTTATCTATTCCTTCAATTGGAGAATGCTCGTTGGATAACTGGATGAGACAAACAAAAGATATATTATCAGGACTTGTTGGCTTTGAGAAAGGAATATTCTATGACGTACTAGTCTGTAATGCATATGTCAAACAGTTCAATGATGAGATGAAGCCTTTATCAAATAGACAGATTCAGAATATTAATGAATATTATAAAGGTGGTGAAATAGAAAAAATACTCTTACGTGAAAATGAGAAAATAATGATGCTTGATAAGAATAGACATCAAACAATAATAAATTCTACTCCAGACGTTGGCGAAAAGCAATTGTTAAATACTATAATCTCTAAACATAATGGAAAAGTTATTATTCTTGATTATTGGGCTACATGGTGTGGACCATGTCTAGATGCGATATTCGAATTCCGAGAAATGAAAGCAAAATATATTAATAAAGATGTTGTGTTTGTTTACATTACCACCGAGTCATCTCCTAAAGAAACTTGGGCAGAGAAGATTAAAGGTATTGGAGGAGAGCATTTTTATTTGGAACAGGAAGAATGGGAATATCTTTTGGATAACTTTAATTTTGATGCAATTCCTACTTATCAGTTTTATAATCAAGAAGGTAAGCTACAGGAACAATTCACAGGGAGGCTAAGCCCTGAAGAAATGGGACAGAAAATTGAAAACTTGTTATCGAAATTTCATTAAGAAGGGTGGTAAGTTTCAATAATAGTAGCGACTCTGGAGGTACTATGGGTTCACATTTCGCTAGTTGGTATTATGGGTCTTCCGCTAGTAGTGAGTCTAGTATGGGACCAATTTTGAAAGATGAGTGTAATAACGATCGTGACTGTGGAGGAGGATATCAAGTCTGTGTTAGTAATGGTAATATATGGCCTTTCAATAAAAAAAAATGTAGAGATATGAGCGATCAGGAAAAAGCTTGTTTTGGAAAGGAATGGGGTAGTGCATGCCAATTTTATAGATTTTTATCTACTGGGGCAGCTTTACCTGTAGATGGTACATGTCAAAGATATGGAGAACAACCTCTTTTTTGTGCTACTCTAAATGGTAGTCCTGCCGGAAAAAGTGGATATTAGAAATCATTTTTAAATTGTTATAACAGCGAAGTCTGGATTGTTTCTCAGTAGTTTTACTTAATTTTGAGATACATTACAAAATACTCGCTG
>NZ_JAEPKU010000245.1 GCF_016652235.1 Dysgonomonas sp. Marseille-P4677 | reverse complement strand
GATTTAATGGTTAAATAGTATTATTGACTTTTTAAATCTTGATCGGATGGTGTTTGGCGATAGCATCCGATCTTTTTTGAAAAGGATAAATTTAAAGGTTCTTCATAGGCATTACTTTAAGTTTTACATGGTATCTTTGACTATATTATATCTTTCATTTTTATATTGCAGTTTGATGGGCAACGTATTAGTTAAGCCTTTTAGTACTTCATTCAAATCATCTTTCATATCCAATTTGCCCGAACATTTTAGTGCGGCTACATCTGGTGTACAGCTTATGTTCTTCCCATAATATCTGGATAATTTTAATAAGACAGAGTCCAATCTTTCACTATCAAAATATAAGAGACCATTTATCCACGATGTATATCTGTTTGTATCTACATTTGTGATACGGCCTGAGCCTTTACTAAGTTCATACATTTGAGATGGAATAAGTATTGAATGTGCAGAGCTTTTTTCGGATAGTATTTTGATAGAACCTTCGGTCAGTACAATTTGTTTATTAAGCTCCGATTCGTAGGCCATCACGTTGAATTTTGTTCCTAATACCTGGATGTTTACATCGCTGGTTCTGACAATAAAGGGCCGTTTTTCGTCACGAGAAACTTCGATAAATATTTCACCATCTACATATATTTCTCTGTTTTCCCCTTTAAAATCAACCGGATATATAACACGTGTTCCTGAGTTAACGTACATCTTTGTTCCGTCAGCTAAAGTAAGTTTAGAACGTTTTCCTTTTGGAACTAGTAGCTGATTGAAGGAGGCTGATTCTTTTTTTGATATTTCTTTTTCTGCAATCTTTATTTGAGTAGAATCATAAACGATATTGGTTTCTTCTTGCAGTGCAATTTTGCTTTGTTCCGAAATAATAAGTTGGATGTCAGATTGGGAACTATCTAAAAAATTATTTTCTTTAGCATACGATATAATATCGTTTTTCGGTAATGCGTTTCTCTTTACAAAGAAAGGTACTGTTAGTGCTAAGATTAATATACAGGCAGCAATACTTATAGCAGAATATAGTTGTTTCTTTTTATTGCGTTTTATACGTCCTTTTTTGTTTATACTATCAATTTTTGTCCATAGATCGAACTGCTCTTCTTCGGAGAAAACGTTTTTGTTCTCATTTAGAGATTCCAAAAAATGTTTGGCAGCATAAAATTCTTTAACATTGATAGTTCCACTATTTAAAAGAATATTCCAATATATTTCGGACTCTGTATCCGGATTCTTTACAGAATGAATGAAATAATCATCTTGTAAAAAATGCTCAAAATTATATTCAGAATAGTCCTTATTTAAATGTTTATTCGACATAGTATAAATAGTTTCTAAAAAGAGAACACTATCTTTTCATTTTTATACTCACTTTTTTTATACTATTTTCAAATTTTCTTTGATTTTCTTTATTGATCGTTGAAGCAAGTTTTGGACGGATTGATAATTCATTTCCATTAAAACACAGATTTCATCTATGGTCATACCTTCTATAAAGCGATAATGGATAGCTTCTTTTTGGCGAGCAGTCAAAATATTAAGTACATTGTTTATTTGGTTTTGGGTCAAGGATTCTGTTTCTCTGCCTATTAGTTCATTTTCCGCGGTATTATTATCGAAGGTATATTCATTCTCCATATTTTCATCAAGAGGATCAAAGTATACCTTTGATTTCTTTAAAGTATTTAATATCGTATTTTTTAATGAGATAAACAGATATAGCTTAATATTATCAGTGGTGCCCAGATTTGTCCTGTTTTTGTATATTTTTACAAAAACATCCTGTAGGCAATCTTTTATTAACTCCCTGTCAGAGGTAAACCGCAGCCCTTGCAAAAATAAGCGATTCGCATATTTCTTATATATATGTTCGTAAGCATCATCATCACCTTTAAGGAATTTATTCCACAATGATGAGTCATCTTCAAAATATATATTTTTCTTAATAAACATTAACGCTGTTAGATTATTTCTGGACTCCAATAAAATATATTACCGATTTCACATCAAGGTTTGGCATTAGTACAATGAAAGAGGTATTAACAAGCTACTACTTTTTTAAACCGATTTGCAAAAATATTCAAATATACCTGAAAATGCTATGATTTATTATTTATTTAGAGTCTGTTTAAATTTTGTTCAATTTTTACTATTTTTGAATTAAATAAATCGTCGCATATATTTAATAACCGAATTATAGA
>NZ_JAEPKU010000244.1 GCF_016652235.1 Dysgonomonas sp. Marseille-P4677 | reverse complement strand
TTAAAATTCACGCCTCTTTTTTATATATTATTTCTCATTTTCATCAAAAATGACGATATTTTGTAGTCAGGATTTATAAATATTAACAAGAAACAGCTTTTTACACTCTATTTTTGCTGAAGCTAGATTCTTCAATCAAACATAGCACAAACCACACAAAACTATGCCCAGAAAAGAGTACTAATAATAAGTACTCTTTTCTTATTTTCAGTCAAAATATCACTGAAATAATTGCGGCACAAAATCTAACATGTAATCACGCCAATTACTCCATGTATGTCCACCCTGACTTTCATGATAGGTATACTTAAATTTCATATTATCAAGTTTAGTCCGATAGTCTTTAACTTCATCATAAAGGAAATCGGTTTTTCCAATAGCTATCCAGTATAATTTTAGACCATTATCATTCTGAATCTTTAATGTACCGTCTATGTTTGTATATACGGGAGACACGATCTCCCCGCGTGGATTAATAGCCGGAGAAAATAAGCCTACATAGTCAAATGTATTAGGATAATATCTTGAAATATGTAATGAATGAAAACCTCCCATCGACAGGCCAGCTATCGCCCGTCCATTCTTATTCGGTATTACTCTATAATTTTTTTCTATAAACTGAATAACATCTTTAAATGTATCTTCCATTTTCCCATCCATCGTATGTGGCAACGCAAAAGTTGGTTTATACATCCCCGAACTAGACTCTCCGGGAGCTGCCTCTTGCACCACATTACCATTAGTCATCACAACAATCATAGGTTTTGCTTTACCCTCAGCAATCAAATTATCTAATATTTGTGAGGTACGTCCTAATGCCATCCAGGCTTCTTCATCACCTCCCATACCATGCAACAAATACAAGACCGGATATTTTTCTTTACCGGAATCATAGCCTGCAGGCGTATAAATTGTAATCCGACGAGTCATTTCATTACTAGGTGAATCATACCATCGACGTGTTACTGAGCCATGAGGTACCTTATTCACCTTATAATAATCTCCGTTTCCTCCACCAGTTATAAATATATTGGAAATGGTAGCGACATCTCTGTTTAGGTATACATTATTCGGATCATTTGTTCTAACGCTATCGACCAAAAAAGAGTAACTATATAAGTTGGAAGGGAGTACACTTGTTGTGTATATCCACAGCCCAGACTCATCCTTACTCATATTCACCGAACCGTCTATCCAATCTCCTGCTATTCGTACATCTTTAGCTTGAGGTGCCTTCAGTCTGAATGTGACTCTATTGTCGGAGTGTATTTCCGGAGAAACAATTTCGGAAGTGCCCCATAAAGCCTGTTGCGAAAATGATTGTATACTTACGAATACAATACCGACAAGAAGTAAAATGATTATCTTTTTCATGCTATTATAGTTAATTGTATTTTATTTATTGTTCAAATATTCTCGCTTAAATATATCTACAAGAAGGATAAACATGGATAAAAATAATGGTCCGAAAATAACTCCCCAAAAACCAAATACAGGTAAACCTATAACCACACCAAATACCGTGATCAAAGGGTGTGTATCTGCTATCTTTTTCTGTAAAATAAAACGAACAAGATTATCTATATTAGAGATAATAATTAATGCGTAAGCTGTTAAGCCCAAAGCATTAAGCCAATCTCCTGTGAGAGCTATATAAATAACCAATGGCAACCAGACGAACATAGTGCCCACAATAGGAATAATGGTAGCAAAACAGGTTAAAAATCCAAAAAGTACAGGATCGGGAACACCAAATATAATATAACCGATTGTGGCAAATATACCTTGCACAGAAGCTAACACAGGAATACCTATAGCATTAGACCTCACCATAATATTAATCTGATCCAATACATCTTTCTTATTGTTATTATTAAAAGGTAATAAGTCATACAGGTAGGTTTCCATCTTTCGTCCTCCAATCAACATGAAATAAAGAACGAACAACATAACTACAGCATTAACAGCAAAGCTACTTACACTTCCAAGCAATATTTGCCCAATCTTAGGCAGATATGAGGCTGCAGTCTTCAAATTATCAGAACTCAGTACATTATAACCGGTTTGCTCTTTAATGAGCGTTATCACTTTCTGAATAGACTCTATGGAAGAACTCAGATTTAAACTTATGCCCTGTAGTTCATCTATCAATAGCCATACAGCAAACGACAAGGGGATAAGAAAACACAACACAGCTTCTAACAGAATAAGTGTAGCTGCAATGCTTTTTCCTATTCCTTTTTTTTCTGTAAGGGTAAACATCTGCTTTCTGACTAATATATAAATGGTCGATGCACCAAGAAGACCACTTAATAGAGGAGAAAAATAAAGAAATAAAATCACACTCATAAAAAG
>NZ_JAEPKU010000243.1 GCF_016652235.1 Dysgonomonas sp. Marseille-P4677 | reverse complement strand
TATCTTTTTTTAGCCTTCCATAGCATTGCGCAAAAAAGGACAGATAAAGCCGCGGAACCAATCCAAAAGTATTGAACCGATGAGAAATCATAGGCAGCAACTCCAGCCGTTACCGTTTTGCTGTCACCGATTAGATGCCCGCTTAGGATATCCTGGATGCCTGCGCCCAGATAACTGGCTATACCCACAATACCCAAGGCAGCCCCTGAGGCCTTCTTGGGAGCTATGTCTGTAGCCATAAGACCGCCCAGAAAACAGATCAGAACACCAATGGATAGTCCGAACAGGATCATGCTCACTATATCCACATAGTGGTAGCCTGCGGGCACTAATACAAACAGCGATATTGCAACCGTATTCAGCACACCAAAGAGGACGGCCGGTGTGACCCGGTTACCTTTGAATAGCTTGTCGGACAGGAAACCGGACAGGACTGTACCTATAATTCCACAAACCGAATTGACAGCGACAATGCTGCTGGCCTCAAGCGATGTGTACGATTTCTGGTTCTCAAGGAAAAAGATACCCCAACTGTTGATCGCGTAACGACTCACATACATGAAGGCACTGGACAGAGCAAGAATCCAGATAAAGGGATTCATCAGGACTTCCTTCTGTGCCAGACCAGCAGTCTTTTCTCTTTCCCTGGCCGAAATAACGGAGGGAAGGCCCTGGCTGGTGGGACTGTCTTTCATAAAAAGCAGGATGATTATTGCCCCGAACAAACCCGCGATGCCTGCGGCTTCGAAACCCCAACGCCAGCCCAATACGCTTACCACCGCCGCTGTGGCGATAAATGTGATTGCTTCACCGATATTATGGCTCGCACTCCAGAATCCATAAAAAGAGCCTCGGTCCTTATCGGTATACCATCGGGACAAACCCACAACGCTCCCCGGGGCTCCCATACTCTGAACCCAGCCGTTGATACCCCATAGAATGGCAAAAACCCAGAACGAGTGGCTGAAGCCCAGCGTGATATTAATCAGCGAGGAAACAAGTAAGCCAAAGGACATGAAACGCGTTATATTAACCCGGTCGCCAAGAAAGCCGTTGACAAGCTTGCCTACAGCATAAGTGAAGAAGAGTGCCGAACCTACCAGGCCCAGTTCCTGTTCGCTCAGGATATTATTGTCAACCAAGGGTTTCTTTACCACATTAAGGCTCATGCGGCAGACGTAATACAGACCATAGCCCAGCGTCGCAGAGAGGAAGAAGGACCATTGAAGGCGTTTCAGCTTTTTGGGGTCTTCAACCAACTCTTCTTTGTCGGGTAGCGGTGCAAAAAATTGTGCTATCTTTTTTATCATGATATATATTCTGTTTTATTGGATGGGATACGACAATCCCCAACCGGAAGCTATACCTGCTCCCGGATAACGATAATGGATTGTATGTTTTCTTATTCGATAGAAATAGCCTGTCAACCTATACAGGGAAGGCTTATGATCGATGATTAGGGATGAAGTCCTTCTTTGCGTAAATACTCCAGCATCATCAATGGACGGTCTGTCTGAATGATGCCGGCTCCCAAAGTGCGGATCAGGTAACCCCATGTACCTTCGGCGTCTTTCAAGGCCCGGTCGTCACTGTACCCGCCACAAAGGGAAGGCCAAAGGGAGTTGATCCAGATGACCGAACCTGTACCACGCAATTTATCCTGTATATGGCGCAACTTTTCTTTATCTTCGGTCTTAAAGACAATTTCGTAGTAAGGATACTTTTCTGACAGAAGTGAATCTAAATGAGCTATCGTTGTTGCTTCGTTGATATTAACAACAGGCATGAAGGTCATCCTATCCAGAGCTTCACCATGAATAACACGCAGTTCGCTGTAGGAACGTTCGGACTTAATAATGGTTTGTTCTACCGTACCTGTTCTTTCAAGGACTTCATATACTTCCCTGAAGTATTTATCTGCTTTATCCAGGTTGACCCTGATCTTACCTTTGGCCACATGCATGGCTTCTTCCAGGGTAGGAACTGTAAATTCGGAAGGACGCCCCAGCCCGTTCCTGAGCCGTAATTCTTTGATCTGCTCGAGGGTGAGATCGCTTACCGCTCCTTTGCCGTTGGTGGTACGGTCTACAGTCTTATCGTGCATCAGGATCAGATGACCGTCCTTTGTCCGGGAAACATCGAGTTCGACAATATCGACGCCCATAGCAATGCAGCCGACGATGCCTTCCAGCGAGTTGTCCGCATAGTTGCGCCAGTCTCCGCGGTGAGAGGCTACTAAAACACTCGTGTCTGCAACCAAAGCTACCTGAGCCGGACAGAAAGACAAAAAGACTGTGTGGAATAAGAGAATAAGGATATAACTGTTTCTTTTCATATACTCGTGTCTGCAACCAAAG
>NZ_JAEPKU010000242.1 GCF_016652235.1 Dysgonomonas sp. Marseille-P4677 | reverse complement strand
TAATAACTAGGATATGGTATTAAGAATAAAAGAAGTAGTAAGAGAGAGAGGTTTGCAACTTTCTGACTTGGCTACTATGCTTGGGATAAATAGGGTTAGTTTATCTCAACAAATCAATGGCAACCCTACTGTTGAAACCCTGCAAAAGATTGCACATGCTTTAAATGTGCCTATCTCCGAACTTTTCGAGCGTTCAGATAATGATACTATCGGCATTATAAGACACAAGGGAAAGTCTTATGATATAAATTCTATTGAGGATATTAAAAAAATATTAGCTGAAATAGAGAATGTTAATATTAATTTATAGATTTGTGAAATTAACTATATTATAGACACACTTAAATCGTAGTATTATGGACTTCAAAGATGTTATTAAACAGTTATCAGAAAGAATCGAAAAACTTAAAGATAATCTTCATACAGAAGAAGCTACTAAAAACGCACTAATTATGCCAATGCTACAATCTTTAGGTTATGATGTATTTAATCCACTTGAAGTTATGCCTGAATTTGTGTGTGATATAGGTACAAAAAAGGGCGAAAAGATTGATTATGCAATAATGAGTAATGGAATACCTATTTTACTAATTGAATGTAAACATTGGAATCAAGAACTAACATTACATGATAATCAATTGTTGAGATATTTTCATGTTTCCCCTGCTAAGTTCGGACTTTTAACTAATGGAATAATATATAAATTTTATACAGACCTAGAAACTCCGAACAAAATGGATGAAAAGCCATTTTTGGAGATTAACATGAATGATATTAAACAGAATCAAGTAGATGAATTAAAAAAATTTCATAAAGCGTATTTTGATGTTGACAATATATTAAGTTCAGCTAGTGAACTTAAATACACAAATGAGTTGAAAAACGTTATAAATAAAGAATTTTCAAATCCAAGCCCCGAATTTGTAAAACTATTTGCAAAACAAGTATATGATGGACTGATAACTGCTAAATTATTAGACCAATTTACTACACTTGTTCGTAAATCTATTTCAGGTTTGATTAATGACACTATTTCTGACAGATTAAAAACGGCCTTAAAAACGGAATCTCTAGCAGAGAATGTAGATAAGGTTGAAGAAAAGCAAGTATTACCAGATGATGTTGTTTATATGTCTGAAGACGGAAATATAGTAACTACAAAAGAGGAGATAGACGGATATAATATAATAAAGGCTATTTTGTGTGAAATAGTGGATTTAAAAAGGGTGGTAAATAGAGACACAAAATCTTATTTCGGAATTTTGTTTGATGATAACAATAGAAAACCTATTTGTCGTTTATATTTTAATTCTGACACAACTAAATACATAGCTACTTTTGACGAGAATAAAGTTGAAACTAAAAATAAAATTGATAATTTAAACGAAATTTATAAGTATGCTAAAGAGCTTAAAAATATAGTTGAATTTTATTTAAAGTAATCAACCTATGAGAAAACTATTATTACTATTATTTACTTCTCTCAGCCTGTTTGCATTTTCTCAATCAGATAGTTTAGATATAAAAAGCAATACGTTAAACTTTGGTTCTAAAAACGATTCTTATTTTTTAAAGGAATCAGTAATCATAGGAAAACATAGTGATGTTGAATTTGTGAATTTTTATATAACAAATATATTGACTGGAGAAAAAAGAGCAGCATTAATCATTAATTCTACTACAGGTGGATGGACGTCACCATTACATACTGAACGTACAGGTGCAATAGATAGTGATGAAATTGACTTTTGTATAAAATGCCTTAATTATGGAAAAGATAATTTAATAAACACTAAGCCAGATAACTATACTGAACTAGTATTTACCAGTAGAGATTTAGCAACAATAGGCATGTATTATGAAATAGGCAATTTTTCAAAGTGGAATTTAATTTTCAGAACTGGATATTACTCAAGAAGACCAGTAAAAAGCATAAATATTAAAAACATTGATAAAATAATAGAATTATTTATATTATCCAAAAGTGGTATTGATGAATTTCTAAAGCCTTAACCATGCCAACCCCCGAATCAATCATAGAGATACAAAAAGAAAGATCGTTAAGCCTTATGCAGGAACTTGACGGTATTTTCAACGATATGAGCAAAGAAGATGCTATGATTGACTTTCTGTTTACCGATGAGATAAAAAAGCGATTGAGCGAATTATATGTAGGGCTTATAGAGTGTTTTATGACAATCTCGCAATGGTCTTATGTAATTGGTGATGCAAAGCAGGGTGACGAGTATAACCAATTCTATGAAGATACACTTCTATCGTGGCGTAAACTGTTAGGAATGAATAGGGGGGTTAAGAATAAGATTGAGGAAATCAATAACTAATTTCTATATTTTAATA
>NZ_JAEPKU010000241.1 GCF_016652235.1 Dysgonomonas sp. Marseille-P4677 | reverse complement strand
ATTAAAGATAGTATATATTGTGGTATTATTGATAGTTTTCCTTTACCTCAAAAATATGTAAATGATTTAAATATTATAACAGCGGATTATCTCATAAAAAATATAGATGCATCTTTTTCAGCGTGGACAGAATCGAATTGGGCTAGGCATGTCAATTTTGATACATTTTGCGAATTCATTTTACCTTATAAAGTTATTGAGCAGCAGGATCTGGAAGACTGGAGAAGCTATCTTCTCAATTTTTGTGATGGGGACTTGAGGGATCATAAATATTGTGAGTTGTACAAATATTCTCCTTATAGAGCATGCGAAACTGTCAATGAAGCTTTACGTAACTTTATACACCCTAGACTTATAAATAAATATCCGTTACCAGTAAAAAAAGTAAGTACGTTAACAAAAATACCATTTGGGGTATGTGATGATTACAACACATTAGGCATAGCTATAATGAGGGCCAAAGGTATTCCGTGCGCAATGGACTTTACCCCTCAATGGCCGTTTAGGAGTTTGGGGCATACCTGGTGCGTATTACTTGAGAATTCAGGGAAAACCGTCATTTTTGAAGGTGCAGATGGTGCGCCGGCTAGACCACACAAACAAGATCATAAGATGGCTAAAGTTTTCAGAAAAACGTATGCAATTAATAAAGATTTAGTACAAATGATTAAAGAAGAGAGATTCGTACCCTCACCATTTAATGAGCCTTTTTTAAAGGATGTTACAACGGATTATCTCAAAACAGTAGATATAAAAGTTAATGATATTACAAAATCCAAACAGAATTATGCTTATCTTGCTGTTTTTGATGACCAAAATTGGAGGCCAATACATTGGGCAAGAAAAAGTAAAAAGAGTTTTACTTTTGAGAAAATGGGGAAAGATATTGTTTACCTGCCAGTTCACTTTACAAAGGCAGGGATAGAAGCCTTCTCTGACCCTATATTATTAACAATAAATGGAGAATGTGTTGTTCTAAAAGCAGATAAGACGCAAAAAAGAGATATCTTTTTGTACAGAAAGTATCCTCCTATGGAAAATATGCATCATGTCTCATATAGGGTTATAAATGGTAAATTTCAAGCATCAAATGACTCTTTGTTTACAGATTCATCAACCGTCGATATACATATTATCAAAGAACGGGCAGTTGTTTCAAAGCAGATTATGCTAAATAATGTAGATGTGAAATATCGCTATTGGAGGTATTGTTCACCAAATGGAGGGCACTGTAATATGGCAGAATTATATTTTTATGAAAAAAAATCAGGAAAAGAGATTTCAGGAAAAGTAATTGGCACAGAAGGTTCATGGCGGCCATTAAATGAAGGATATACGAGAGATGCTGTTTTTGACAGAAATGCTCTCACTTTTTTTGATGCATCTCAGTCTGATAACTGTTGGGTAGGTATGGACTTTGGAACACCAGTTAGTATTGGCCACATAAGTTTCTTACCTAGAAATGATGGGAATTGTATAGAAATAGGAGATGAATATGAATTGATGTATTGGGATAATAATAGTTGGCAATCTTTAGGAAAACAAATCGCAAACGAGCTTCAACTCCAGTACAAAAATTGCCCGTCTAATGCCCTCTTTCTTCTCCACAATCACACCAAAGGTAAGGAAGAACGAATATTTACCTATGAAAATAATGAGCAAATATGGTGGTAGAACTGATAATCATAACTCATGATCTTAAGTACATGACAAAAAAACAAACACATTTATATCTGATTTATTTTCAGTATTAAACAGAACTTGCATAATAAAATTGAGCCCATATTTAAAAGTTGTTTTTGCCTTATTAAAAGAACGATTATTTCCCATCAATACATCTAAAGAGTCTGGTGATATACTTTTTGGAACTATATAAGGAAACAAGGCAATCTTTATGATTTTGTAAGTCCTATCTTATGTCAATATTGACATCTAATTGAATTATATTTGAAATTGATTTTAACGAAATTTCCCAGAGTATACAATCTGCTTAAATTATATAAGAAATTTGTTTTTGATAAAAACAGAATTTCAAATAGGAATATCTACTTGGTTAAAAAAATATGATTGTCGAATTTAATAAGATTACTTCTAAAAAAGACGTTTTTATATATAGTGAAAACATAGCTAACTATGAGATATTCGTTGATTTGCAACAGTTAACAACGAAGATAAAATCGGTTTTTCGTATTTATTGTATAAATTAGGAAAAAGTACCTAGAAACAATATATAACTGAAAAAATATTTGTCTAGATTTCAATTACTATTCAAACTCTCGTAATAATGCGGACATATTGCGGACATAAAAGGTAAAGTAAAATCGCTAAGCCTTTTATTTTTAAAGATTTAGCGATTTTCAAAAGTACCCAGAGCCGATACACAACCTAGCAAACATCATCC
>NZ_JAEPKU010000240.1 GCF_016652235.1 Dysgonomonas sp. Marseille-P4677 | reverse complement strand
CATTATAACGGTTTTGTATAAAACATTCACCAATTCTCAATACTTCCAATATGAAAAAGCTATTTATTCTTTTTATTACAATACTGTCTAGTACATTCATATTTAGCCAGAATGTAGAGAAGCATCCCGAACTAAAAAATATAATAGACAGTATACAGCAAAAATATATACCAGACAAACGGGTTAGTGTCTATGAAATCAACATTTCAGGTAAAATAAACAGCCCCATACTGAAAGGATATATATCTGACAAGCATGTACATAACGAACTAAATAAAGCTGTAAAAAATAAATATAAAATTTTCACAGACAGCATACAACTACTGCCATCAGTCGAACTGGGCGACCAGAAATTTGGAGTTATCAACTTATCGGTAGCAGACATACGTACCAAAGGCGATTTCTCGGCAGAAATGGCTACACAAGCAATGCTAGGCACACCATTACGTGTACTTCAAAAAGATGGATGGTACAGAATACAAACTCCAGACGGATATATAGCTTGGACCCAACAAGCTACTTTTCAGCCGATGAACAAAGAAGAATTTAATATCTGGACTAAATCTCCAAAAATTATTTTTACCGATTATTTCGGTTTTGGATATCAATATCCCGACAAAGAAAGACAGACTGTTTCAGACCTTGTAGTAGGAAATATCTTAAAATATGAGGGTGAGGAAGGTGACTTCTACAAAGTATCATACCCAGATGGGCGAAATGCATATATACTTAAAAGTCAATCAAGAAAGTATAACGAATGGTACGCTTCGCTGAATCCGACAGGTGAAAATTTTGTAAAAGAATCATTTAAAATGATGGGAATCCCATATGTATGGGGTGGCACCTCGGCGAAAGGCATGGACTGTAGCGGCTTTACCAAGACGGTATTATTCCTGCATGGAATTATTCTTACGAGAGATGCTTCACAGCAGGTAAATACTGGAATACCGATAGATATAAGTACCGGATACAGCAATCTACAAATAGGTGATCTTATGTTTTTTGGAAAAAAAGCTTCCGACAACAAAAAGGAACGTATCCGACATGTAGCATTCTACATAGGGAATAATGAATTTATTCATGCTTCGGGATGTATACGAATAGGCAGCCTAGACCCTGCAAAACCGAATTATGATGAAGTAAACACAAAAGAATTTATCAGAGCATCGCGTGTTATAGGCGCTATAGATACAAAGGGAATCTGGTCTATAGACAACAATCCTATGTATAAAGTACAACCGTAATATTAAAATTAATCCGTTAAAATAAAATAGGCATGGCACAATCGAGACGCAATTTTCTAAAAGCTACTGCTTTTGCAGCTATAAGCAGTAGTATCGCAGCAAGTACGCCTTTAAATATATTCGCTCAAAACAATAAAAAAACAGTATCTTCAGGTAGCAAAAAGATGAAACTCAGTTTCAAACCATACGACCTGCAACTGCGCCATGTATTCACTATCGCTAACTCGTCGCGTACTACAACACCCGTTGTACTTACCGAAATATCTTTTGATGGAATTACCGGGTATGGAGAAGCTTCTCTCCCACCATATTTAGGAGAAACCCAAGCCTCAGTCATTGAGTTTTTGAAAAAAGTGAACCTTGAGCAATTTTCAAGCCCTTTCGAACTGGACGACATACTGACCTACATCGACACAATAGCCGAAAATAATACTGCAGCAAAAGCGTCTGTCGATATAGCGTTACACGATTTAGTAGGTAAACTAATGAATCAGCCTTGGTATAAAATATGGGGGCTAAACAAAGAAAACACTCCATCTACAACCTTTACTATTGGAATAGATACTGTCGAAGTTGTAAAACAAAAAACACGCGAGGCCTCACCATATAATATCCTCAAAGTGAAACTGGGACGAGATACCGACAAGCAAATGATAGAAGCTATAAGAACGGTAACAGATAAGCCTATTGCCGTAGATGCCAATCAGGGATGGAAAGACAAACATCAGGCACTGGATATGATCTATTGGCTCAAAGAACGAAACATAGTAATGATAGAACAACCTATGCCAAAATACAATCTGGACGATGCGGCATGGGTTACAGAACGCAGCCCTTTACCTATATTTGCTGACGAATCTTTTCAACGACTTACTGATGTACTCAAGCTAAAAGGTGCATTCTCGGGAGTAAATATCAAATTGATGAAATGTACGGGTATGCGTGAGGCTTGGAAAATACTAACCGTAGCCCGCGCTGCAAATATGAAAGTGATGATAGGTTGTATGACTGAAACTTCTTGTGCCATATCCGCTGCCACTCAGCTATCTCCGGCTGTAGATTGGGCCGACTTAGACGGAAACCTGCTCATCAGTAACGATTGTTTCAATGGAGTAACAGTAGTTGATGGAAAGTTGAAGCTGAACGATCTAGCAGGTATTGGTATTGAAAAACATAAAAGTTAGAATAAAGAAATATTCAATACTACATTTTTATATCAAAAGATATTATAGTTATCAC
>NZ_JAEPKU010000025.1 GCF_016652235.1 Dysgonomonas sp. Marseille-P4677 | reverse complement strand
ATTATATTTTGAAAGGTTATAAAAGATTCATCGGAGTCGTATGGGTGTTAATTGTTTTAATACTGTGGTATCAGGTTTCCAGCCAAGCCCCATTGATTGAAGCAATCTTAATCACTCTTTGTATGTTTTCCGCTATTTTCACAGTAAATAGTATTTCTACTAATTATTTGCTACCAAAAGCAATCAGAAGAAAAAGAATGAATCTATTTTGGTGCGAATTTATTATTCTGGCATTCGTTCAGGCTATAATGATGTCTTTGATTCTTTATGCATTCAGACAATTAGAACAACTAGGGATTTTCCTTCCTTCAAAACTTTTTTCTATAGATGACTCTTTCCTATCAGACTTGAAAAATCAGATACCGGCATGTATAATTATTAATCTGGCTTTTGTCGGTTTGCGATTTTATCACGAACACATAAAATTAGAGAAAGCACACTTAGAATCTCAATTATACGCTCTCCAAGCACAAATTAATCCTCATTTTATGTTTAATGTGTTAAATCACATACATTATTTTGTCAAAAAAAAGGATGATATAGCATCTCCATTGCTACTTGATTACTCGGATATACTTAGATATCAATTGTATAGTGGTAAAAAAGATTTTGTCAGTTTAGAAGAAGATATTCAATTCCTGAAAAAATTTATAGCTATTGAAAAAATGCGTTGGGAGGACAAGATAGAAATAAAGTGTTTTTGGAAAATAGAGAATACTCAAATGCGTATTCCCCCTCTATTATTAATTACATTAATAGAGAATGCTTTTAAACATGTTTCTCGTCTCCCAAATGAAAGAGGTTATATAAATTTATACTTTGAGCAAGATAAAAACATAATTTCTTTGGAGATAGAAAATTCAAAATCTACTTTACCTGTAGTAACAAAAGCTAATACTGGTCTTGGTTTAGGAAATTTAAAGAACCGATTGGATATTTTATTTCCTAATAAATACAGCTTGTTAATAGAGGACACTGATACTATATACAAAACGAAACTTGTAATTCAAATGTAGAATATGGCAAATATTTTTTTAAAAGAGACAGACAGTCCTCCATTGAAGTGCCTTATAGTTGATGATGAGTTGTTTGCTATTAAAGATACGATTAGCAACATAAAACAAATAAGCTTTTTAGCCCTTGAATATACATGTTCTTCTGCTATAGAAGCTGCCGAGGTGCTTAAGAAGAAAGAAATAGACTTGATGTTTCTTGATATAAATATGCCTTACCTTTCAGGGCTCGATTTTCTGGAATCATTGGAACAAGCACCTTTGACAATATTAACTACAGCCTATTCTGAATACGCTTTAGATGGGTATCGATTAAATGTCGTTGATTACTTGTTAAAGCCAATCGCTTTTCAACGCTTTTTCCAAGCCGTTCAAAAAGCACGGAATATATTCCAGACACAACTATTATTGGATAATCCAGAAAACCCAAAGACCAATCTGTATATAAGGCAAGCAGATGCCTTCCAACAAATTAATTGGGAAGATATTTTATATATTGAAGGAATGCAAAACTATTTAAAGCTGTATTTTAAAGATAAATCATTGATTATACATCAAACGATGAACTCCTTAGAAGCAATTCTTCCTAAAAAATATTTTTATAGAATCCACAGATCATATTTAGTCAACACTAATCATATTGAAAAGGTCTTAGGAGGGAGATTATTTGTTAATAAAATGGAATTACCCATATCAAAAGACAGAAGAGTTGATTTTCTGAATTCTATTGTATATCAAAAGCTTGCAAGTAAGTAGCACAAACAAAATGATTCCAAATCTTGAATATCATTTTTTCTTTACATCTGATAAACCACCCATTTAAAAAGAGAATAACAGAAGCAAGGTTTTGTCAAATAATACGCTAGTCGTAGACTTGGAAGATTATTTGTACAAACCCGAAGGGCTTGACCTTGATTTAGTTATTCTCTTGCTTATATCTTCGTGTTCAGATGAGAAGAAAACTTACTTCGCTTGTTTATAATACTCTTGAAAAGCATCAAATTCGCTTCTGACTTTATTTACCTCGACATAGATTTTCTCATTCAATATCTTGGCGTAAATTTGAGTTGTGGTAATGTTCGTATGACCGAGCATTTTAGAAACACTTTCTATTGACACCCCTTTGGTCAGCATAATGGTCGAAAATGTATGTCTGCCACAATGCGTAGTCAGCTTCTTATTGATGCCACACAGCGTAGCAATTTCCTTCAAATATTCATTCATCTTTTGATTACTGTGTAAGGGGAGAAGTTTATCACTTCCCAATCTTCTGTATTTACGGATAATACTTAAAGGAACTTCCAACAATGGGATATTGGCTTCTACGTCTGATTTTTGTCTATTCAAGCGTAACCATTTTTGTCCGAAGCCGTCTTCATATATATTATCAGTAGTCAGGTTCGTAACATCTATATAAGCAATGCCAGTAAAACATTGGAAAGCAAAAATATCTCTAACTTCTTCTAATCTTTCAGAATCAAATTGTTTTGATAGAAGTTTCTTAAGTTCAGGTTCTATTAAGAATTGTTTCTTGACTGGCTTATATGATAGAGCCAGTTCATCGAAAGGATCATGAGTAATATACCTATTCTTTAGAGCGTTGGTTATAATTTGCTTTAAATATCGTAAATGTTTAACTGTTGAGTTATGACCGCAATCGCAAACAGATTTCAGATAAACTTCATAATCAGTGACGAACTGAAAATCTACACTCCGAATGGGCAGATCTTCTTTTTTGTATTTGTGCAGGATAAAATCGGCTACACGTTTTCGTGTTGCTAAATATTTCGATAGAGTTGTATTTCGGATTGTTTTTCCAACTAGACTTCTTTTCTGCTCTACCTTCATGTCGTATAAAGCTAGAACCGTGTTTTTTCGTATCTCTTTACCTAAGTAGGTGTCACGGAGTTTGTCGGCTGTCACATAGCCGTCATTTTCAAGAATGGCTTTATAGTGCTTATCTAAGGCAATAGTTATTTTATCTAAAGCATCATTGATTGTTGTAGCCTCTTTGGTTCTGCCCATTGCACGACCTGTCTGACTCCACATTTCGGGTTTAACAAATTGTAAGGAACTGAACTCTGCCTTGTCTCCACTGATAGAAATTCTAACACTGATAGAGGCTAATCCGTTGCTATTTACTCTTTTCCTAGTCAGAAAAAGGATTCGATAAGTACTGTTCATAACTCAAAATTTTACGATTCGACAAAATTATTGACTATCGCTTAGAGTTTTAGCACCCCGAATAAAGCCAAGTTAGGTCATTGTAAGTCTCTTAAAACCAGCGAATAAATTAACGGAAAGTGAACAAAACGAAGTTGAAATTTCTGTTCACTTATTTTTCACTTTACTGCTGTCTTTTAGTGTCTTTTCTTGGCTTCGGTGAAAAAGAAAAAAGTCTGCTAATCTACTGACTAACAGACTTTATGTCTTTGTTTGGCATTTTGTGGCTTTTGACCTTTTTGCCGTTTGGTGGGCGTTGACGGATTCGAACCGCCGACCCTCTGCTTGTAAGGCAGATGCTCTGAACCAGCTGAGCTAAACGCCCCTTTTATTTTAGGGTTGCATTTTCTCTCAAATGCGATGCAAAGATATAGCTTTTTTTAATACTACAAAATATTTGAAACGTTTTTTTGAAAATTATTTTATTTCAAAGTGGCTCAAAATATTTTAAAATCTTAATTTTCATCAATTAGAAGAATAGATTGCAAAGATTTAACTAATTTCGCAGCAATAACAAATCGGATTTCGTATATGGACGTAAAAATTATAAATAAATCACATCATCCACTGCCTGAATATGCAACACCATATTCAGCCGGAGTAGATCTTAGGGCAAATATTACAGAGTCGGTGACATTAAAGCCTCTTGAGCGTACACTTATCCCGACCGGATTATTTATTGAGTTACCGCAAGGATATGAAGCTCAGATTCGGCCTCGTAGTGGACTTGCATTCAAACATGGGTTGACTGTGTTGAATTCTCCAGGAACAATTGATGCAGACTATCGTGGTGAAATTCGCGTTATTTTAGTTAACCTGTCTAACGAAGATTTTGTTATAAATGATGGTGAGCGTATTTGCCAAATGGTAATAGCGTCGCATGAACAAGTGACTTGGGTTAAGGTTGAAACAATAGATGAAACCGAACGCGGTGCCGGTGGCTTTGGTCATACAGGAAAATAATAAATAAAAGAAATATATGTACAAAAAGATACGTACTGTTTGCATAATATCACTTGTTTTAGCAACTACTTCATCAATCTTTGCTCAAGGATCAAAAAGTACATCTTCTCAAATAGATAATACACTTTTTGATAATGGTCGCAAGTTCGATTATTATTTTTACGAAGCGATGAATGCCAAAGCCGCAAATAAATATGATGATGTATACGATTATCTTAAGCATTGTATTGCACTAGATTCGACAAACGCAAATGTTTTATATGAATTAGGAAATTATTTTAATTCCGTTGATAGTAAAAATAAAGCTTTAGATCATTATCGTAAGGCTGCAAATTACGATGGTGATAATTATTACTACAATATGGCGTATGCTTCTATGTGTTTAGAATTTAAGCAATATAGTGATGCCATAGAACAATTTGAGAAACTTGTTTCAAAAAATCCAGATAATACTGAATTGTATGTATATCTATCTGAATCATATCGGTTGGATGGAAACTTAAAAGGCGCTATTTCTGCACTCGATAAGCTAGAGCAAATAGTAGGACTGAACGAAAAAATAAGCCTTCAAAAATACCAGTTGTATACTTTAATGAATCAAGAAAAAAAGGCCTTTGCTGAGATTCAAAAATATATAGATAAGTATCCTACTGAAATAAAGTATCAGATACTGCTTGGTGATTTATATTTGCAAACGGGAAAAACCAACGAAGCATTTATGGTTTATAGTAAGGCTAAATCTATTGATCCGGATGACCCTTATTTAATCTCATCAATGGCAGAATATTATGAACAAACCAAAAATAAAGCAGCAGCGGAACAAGAACTTCAAATTGCGTTATTAAGCCCTAAAATGGATATTGATACCAAGTTGTCTATTTTAGCTCAATATGTGGGAACATTGCAACGTACTCAAAAAGATACTCAAACGGCAAATGTTCTTTTTGATACACTCATGATACAGCACCCTCAAGAGCCCAAATTAAACTTGATGTACGGAAATCTATTGTCTATACAGAATAAGAAAGATGAAGCCCGTTTTCAATATCAACTCTTTGCTGAAGCGAATCCTACAAATCCCATCGGATGGGAGCAAATGCTTAGTACTACATTCCCGGATAGTCTGGATTTATCAATAAAAGTATGTAATGAAGCTATTTCATATATACCAGAGCAACCTCAATTTTATTTTTATCTAGGAGTGTCAGAATATCTTAAAGAAAATTATAATGATGCTTTGGATACCTTGCTAAAGGGGGTGGAGTATGTGGATGAAAACAATGTTGGTCTGTTAGCTAATTTCTATGGACAAATAGGTGATTTATATCACCAATTACAAAAGTCAGATAGTGCATTTATCACTTATGAAAAGGCTTTATCTTATGACCCTAATAATTTGGGGATTCTTAATAACTATAGCTATTATCTATCTTTGGCTAGAAAAAATCTTGATAAGGCTGAAAAGATGAGTAGTATTACAGTTAAAGCCGAGCCATCTAACCCTACTTATTTGGATACATATGGATGGGTTTTGTTTGAACAAGGAGCTTACACTATCTCAAAGATATATATTGAGAATGCGATAAAATATAGTGAAGAGAAAAAACAGGATATTAGTGCTGAGGTGTTTGAGCACTATGGTGATGTTTTATTTAAAACAGGCGATGCTGAAAAAGCATTGGAGTATTGGATAAAGGCCAAAGAAAAAGGAGATAGCAAATCTAAAACTCTCGATAAAAAGATAGAAACAAAAACTTATATTGCTAAATAATGAGACTATATACAGGAAAGACGGTTGCATTTATTTTAATTATGTCTGCTTTATTCTTCATGGGCAGTTGTAAATCGAAGAAAACAATAGCAACAGAAGGTACGCTTGAAAAGAAATCACATATACAGATACTAGAGGATGCTCTATCTTCTGAGATTGAATATAAAACGATATCAACAAAAGGAAGTATAGAATTCAAAGCGGGTAGTTCTTCTCAGAAAGTTCCGGCTGTATTCAAAATGATAAAAGACAGTATATTGCAAGCTTCGGTTCGCATACCTATTCTTGGAGGAGAGGCTATGCGTATAACATTTACGCCTGATAGTATTATAATAATAGATCGTTTAAAGAAGCAATATGTAGCTGAACGATTTAGTGACTCAAAGGTTATTTCTAATTTTGATTTCAATTTTTATAATCTTCAGTCTTTATTTACCAATAAGCTGTTTATTCCGGGAAACCGAGAAGTTGAAAAAAAAGATTTTAGTAAATACAACATTTCGTCAGCTAACAATGTTTATCTACTTAAGGCCAAAGGAAAAGGAAATTTATCATATAATTTTGCAGTTGATGCTTCTAATCATATCGCTTCAACTTTAATTTATAATGACAAACAGAATATTACCTTACAGTGGTCGTATAATGAGTTTGTTAAGGATAATAGCTTTATATATCCTACTAAAATGGAAGCCAAAATTGATATAGAAAAGAAACGTTTGGATGTAAATATCAATTATGATAAGCTGGAAATAGATAAAGGTGTTAATATAGATAATTCTATTTCTACTAAATATACAAAAGTAGACATCTCGGATTTAATGAATACATATATAAAGAGAAAATGAGAATACTGGTTTTCCTATGCATATTATTTATAAGTATATCTTCTTTTGCTCAAACACTTAAAATTAAAGAACTTGAGCAGCAAAGAAAAAATGCATTGCAGGAAATATCAAATACAGATAAGTTGTTGCGAGACACAAAAAAAAATACAAATACTTTACTAGCTAGAATACAGCTAATCTCGAATCAAATATTTTCCCGTCAAAAAGTATTGAACCTGTTAGGGCAGGAAATAACAGGTTTGGATGAGGAACAAAAACGGATAGAAGCTGAAATTGTTGTATTGGAAGCAGAACTTAAAAATAAACAAAAGAATTATGCTAAGGCCATTGATGGAATGCTGGCAAATAGACAAAGCGAGAATAAAATGTTATTTGTGCTGTCTGGAAAATCTTTGACCGAATCGTATCGGAGACTACGTTATCTTAAAGACTATTCCGACTGGAGGAGTGGACAGGCAAGTGAAATAAAAGAACAGAGTACAAAACTAAAAGAACGAAAAACAGCTTTACTAAAAGCCAAAACAGAGAAGGTGGTACTGCTTGGACAGCGTACTACAGAACAAGCAAATCTCAAGCAAGAGGAAACTAATTATCAGCAAGAAGTCGGAGAAGCTCAGAAAAAACAAAAAGAACTACAGAAGATACTCACTCAAAAACGACAACAAGCCGAGGCTCTTGATAGGCAAATCGCTAAATTAATAGCAGAAGAAGTTGCACGGCAAGAGCGTGAGGCCAAACGAATCGCAGAAGAAAAGGCGCGTGCGGAAGCAGCAAAAGGAAATAAAGCGGCAAAAGCGAAACCCGATGTGAGAAAGCCTTCGTCTACTACAGCGCCTGTGAGTTCAGAAAATGTCGTATTATCTAACAATTTTGCATCTAATAGAGGTAAATTACCATATCCTATAACAGGAAATTATACAATAACAACTCGATTTGGATCACATCAGCATAGCAAGTTTGTAACTACATCAAGCAGCGGGTTGGATATTCAGTCTCAGTCTGGAGCCGAAGCTAAATCAGTCTTTAATGGAGAAGTTACTTATGTGGCAGCTATTCCGGGATATAATACTTGTATTATTATTCGTCATGGCAATTACTATACTTTTTATGGGAATATACAGAACATTTATGTCAGGCAAGGTGACAAGGTGAAAACAGGACAATCGTTGGGGAAAGTATATACCGATCCTGATACAGGGTTCTCACAGATCCATTTTCAGCTTTGGCAGGGAACAAATAAACTAAACCCTGAACCTTGGCTCAGATAAAACTTTTAAATTATGAGAAGAGAGCGGCTTATTGATTTGCCCAAAGTTATAGACAGGCGGGGAAATCTCTCTTTTATTGAGGCAGATAGCCATGTACCATTCTCTATATCACGTGTGTATTGGATATATGATGTTCCTGGGGGACAAACGAGAGGAAGTCATGCTTTCAAGTCACAGCACGAGGTCATTATAGCGCTCTCAGGTAGTTTCGATGTATTGCTGGATGATGGAAAAGAGCAAAGGACATATTCCCTGAACCGTTCATATAAGGGTTTGTACATTCCAAATATGATGTGGCGTAGTTTAACTAATTTTTCTACAAATTCTTTATGCTTGGTTATTGCATCCGAAGCCTATAATGAAGAAGATTATATACGTAACTATAAGATATTTCAGAAATTGTCGCTTAGTGATGCCATGTATAATACTTTTCCGCCTTCGAAATGTATAGAAGAAGATTCCGCCTCGCAATACAATACTGTTTTCGATTGTACTCTTTTAGAGTTTCCGATTATTAAAAATAGAGCTGGAAATATTACCCCTGTTCACAGCAATCAAAATATACCTTTCGCTATAGAACGAATATTTTATATTTATGATATTCCTTCGGGGGTAAAGAGAGGTATGCATGCACATAAATATTGTCATGAGGTTCTGATTGCAACGAGTGGTAGTTTCGAAGTGGAATTGGATGATGGAACAAATAAAAGAACGGTATTACTTAATAATCCTATGATCGGATTGTATATTCCTCCGGGAGTATGGGCAACAGAAAAAGAATATTCTTCAGGAGCCATATGTTTAGCTTTAGCATCAGAAAAATATAAATCGGAAGATTATATAAATACATATTCTGATTTTAAGAAATATCGTCAAAATGGATATTAGAATTTATACAGCTGAATATAAAAAGAAATGGGACGCCTTTGTGCGGAGTTCTAAGAATGGGACATTTCTATTCTGCCGCGATTTTATGGAATATCATTCCCATCGTTTTCCTGATCATTCTTTTCTTTTCTATACTAAGAATAAGTTAATAGCGGTTATGCCCGGTCATATCAGTGAAAAGATCTTTTATAGCCATCAAGGCCTCACTTATGGGGGCTTAATAATGAGTGAAGAAATTACCAGTACAGATGTTTTAACAATATTTGAGCATCTTACAGTAACACTTCGTAATCAGGGAATTAAAAAGATGATATATAAGGCTGTTCCTCATATCTATCACAAAGCACCCTCCGAAGAAGATTTGTATGTTTTGTTTCGCTACAAAGCTTCTCTTTCTACACGAAGCATATCTTCAACTATATTTTATTCGAATGGCATCAAATATGATAAACGTCGGACGAGGGGTTTAAAGAAAGCCCTAAATAATGGGCTTACAGTCATAAAATCCAATGATTTAGCATTGTTCTGGAAAATACTTTCCAATAATTTGGAAGAAAAATATAGTACTCAACCCGTGCATTCTCTATCTGAAATTTCGTATCTGAAAGAAAAATTTCCGAATGAAATACATTTATTCTTAGCTTTTGATAGAAATGATGTACCTGTTAGCGGATGTCTGATATTTGAAATGGAATATATTGTTCATGTACAGTATATTGCTGCTACCAAAGACGGGAAAAAACATGGTGCTGTAGATTTAGTGATAGATCACATTGTAAATACATATTCTCACAAAACATATTTCGATTACGGTATTTCTACTGAAAATAACGGGCTCTATCTTAATGAAAATCTTATTCATCAAAAGGAGGGGTTTGGTGCCAGAGGTATCGTGTATGACACTTATACAATAGATTTATAATATTTAATGAATCCAAATTCTTTTTTTCGTAAAAAAAACTTAGATAGTATTTCTCGTGAAACCGATTCTATAGGAGCAGGTATGAAAAGAGTCTTGGGAGTTAAGGATTTAACTCTTTTAGGTATTGCGGCCATAATAGGAGCAGGCATCTTCAGTACTATTGGACGAGCTTCCTTCCACGGAGGTCCTGCCGTATCTTTACTTTTTGTCTTTGTTGCTATAGCCTGTGTGTTTACCGCATTATGTTATGCTCAGTTTGCATCTATGATTTCTGTTAGCGGTAGTGCATATACCTATACTTATGTTTCGCTGGGCGAAATATTTGCTTGGATTATAGGTTGGGCGTTAATATTAGAATATGCAGTATCTAATATGGTTATTGCTATTTCGTGGTCCGAATATTTTACCACTCTACTAGATGGCTTTGGAATCATGTGGCCTGATTGGTTGGCAATAGGTTACTCAACAGCAAGTAAGGCCTATAATCTGATCCAAGAAGGGAATGCCGATTTGCCATATCATGTGTTGAAAGCCGCCCAAACATATCAAAATGCTCCGGAAATTTTTGGGCTAAAGGTGCTTATTAACGCTCCTGCCGGACTAGTTGTTATCGCTCTTACATTTCTGGTTTTTCTTGGTATTAAAGAATCTAAAATGGTAAACAATCTTTTGGTTTATCTCAAAATAGGTATCATTCTTTTGGTCATCGGTGTTGGAGCATTCTTTGTAAAGCCCGAAAATTGGTCGCCATTCGCACCTAATGGTATACAAGGAGTATTAGGTGGGGTTGCTGCTGTATTTTTTGCATTTATAGGATTTGACTCTATCTCTACGACAGCAGAAGAAAGTAAAAACCCTCAACGGGATATGCCTCGAGCAATGCTTTATTGTCTCGGTATTTGTACTATTCTATATGTGGCTATAGCGCTCGTGCTTACGGGGATGGTTGATTACAAGCAGCTTGGTGTAGATGATCCGTTGGCCTACGTTTTTCAGGTTGTTGATATGGATTTTGTAGCCGGGGTGGTATCTGCAACAGCTATCATCGCAATTACCAGTGCGATTCTCGTATTTCAGATAGGACAACCTCGCATATGGATGAATATGAGTAGGGATGGCTTATTGTGGCCAAAATTTGGAAAAATTCATCCAAAGTATAAAACACCGGCCTTTTCTACCCTTATTGCAGGTATAGTTGTTTGTGTGCCATCTCTCTTTCTCGATATGCAATTTGTTGTGGACCTGACTAGTGTAGGTACATTCTTTGCCTTCATATTGGTATGTTCGGGAGTATTATTTCTCGATCACAAAGGTGATAGTAAAAAAGCAAAATTTAAGGTTCCATATATAAATGGACAGTATATCATTTTTATTTTACTTGCAGTTGCTGTATATTTGTTCGTTAGTAAAACCGATTATAGGAGTGTAATACTGGAAAAGCCCTTGTTGATTGTCTTCTGGATAGTATGGTTGGGGATTTCTGTCGCTGCATTTAAGTATAAATTCTCTCTGCTTCCTGTGATGGGAATTCTTACTAACTTATATCTCATGACAGAGTTAGGCTGGTCAAATTGGGTGATGTTTACAATCTGGCTTGCTATAGGACTTGTAGTATATTTCGGATATGGGTATCATAAAAGTAAACTCGCCTTGCAAAAACAAGCGCAGTAAAATATAAACAAATAGAAAAGAATGAAAGAAAAGGAAATGATTTTCGGTATTCGTGCTGTTATTGAAGCTATTGAAGCCGGAAAAGAAATAGACAAAGTAATTGTCAAACGTGAATTGCAAGGAGATTTGTTTAAAGAACTGTTCTCTTTGCTAAAACAGCATAACATTTCAATACAACGTGTTCCAAATGAACGATTGGATAGATTTACCCGTAAGAATCACCAAGGTGTAATTGCATTTCTTTCTGCTATTACTTACGAAAGAATAGAAGATATTATCCCTTTTTTATACGAAAATGGGAAAGATCCATTTATATTGGTTCTTGATGGAATTACCGATGTTCGTAATTTTGGTGCTATCGCTCGTACATGTGAGGTTGCAGGAGTAAATGCTATTGTTATTCCGGCAAAGGGAAGCGTGACTGTAAATGCAGATGCAGTAAAGACTTCTGCTGGGGCCTTGTTGAAAATACCGGTTTGTAAAGAGCCGAACCTAACATCGGCAATACAATTTTTAAAGAATAGCGGTGTCAAGGTGGTTGCAGCGAGTGAACGAGGAGCAGACTTATATACAGATATTGATTATAAAGGTCCGATAGCTTTTGTTATGGGGGCGGAAGATATGGGAGTCTCAAATGATAATTTGAGGATCGCCGATAATCTTGTGAAAATTCCCCAATTCGGGACAATTGGTTCGCTGAATGTATCAGTGGCAACGGGGGTACTAATTTATGAAGTAATTCGTCAAAAGAACTTGAGATAAATAAAAATTTAAAAGTAGAATCAATGAAAAAAGTAATCGCAACAAATAATGCTCCGGCAGCAATTGGCCCATATAGTCAGGCAATAGAAGTGAACGGCATGGTTTTTATATCAGGCCAATTACCTGTTGATCCGGCTACTGGAGATTTTCCTCAGGGTGGTATAAAAGAGCAGACTGCACAATCTTTCGAAAATATTAAAGCTATCCTTGCTGAAGCTGGGTTAACGACAGATAATATTGTGAAAACAACCGTTTTGTTAAACGATATTGCGCATTTTGCAGGAATGAACGAGGTTTATGCAACTCAATTTTCGGGAACATTTCCAGCCCGTTCAGCTTTTGCTGTAAGAGATCTACCTAAGGGGGCAATGGTTGAAATAGAAGTTATCGCAGCCCGATAATTCAGCCTCTTAAAAAATAGTTAAAATAAAATATACTTTTAATTATTGCGTTTCTCTTTTGTAGAAACTCAGAAAAATGATTGTTGATAAAAAATACATGTATCGCTGTCTGCAACTGTCTCAGAACGGGAGAGGCTTTGTAAGTCCTAATCCTATGGTGGGGGCAGTTGTAGTACACGATAATAAAATCATAGGAGAGGGCTATCATCGTCAATACGGAGAATCTCATGCTGAGGTAAATGCAATAAATAGTGTCAAGGATAAATCATTATTACATGATTCTACTATCTATGTTTCACTTGAGCCATGCGCTCATCATGGGAAAACTCCACCATGTGCGCAGTTAATTATAGATAGTGGAATCCCACGTGTCGTAGTTGCATGTCTCGATCCATACCCAGCCGTATCGGGAAAGGGTATAAAGATGATGGAGGACGCAGGCATAGAGGTAATATTGAGTGTATTAGAAAAAGAGGCGTTGGAACTCAATAAAGAGTTTTTTACCAGCCAATATGAGAACCGTCCTTATATATATTTAAAATGGGCACAAACTAAAGACGGTTTCATTGACAAAGAAAGATGCGAAAATAAGAAGCCTCAGCCAACACTAATCTCAAATGAGTTTTCTCGAATACTGGTACATAAAAAAAGAGCAGAGGTTTCGGCTATCATGATTGGGACTAATACTGCTGTTAATGACAATCCTTCATTGACAACTCGTTTTTGGTATGGAAAGAATCCTGTCAGAGTAGTCCTTGATAGACAAGCCAGGATTCCTTCTGATTACCGTTTATTTGATGGTGAGGTAGAAACCATCGTTTTTACAGAAGAAGAAAATTTTCCTGACATTATTGAAAAAATAGTCCCTATACGAATAAAATTTGATGAAAATCTATTTAATACGATTCTTGCTATACTAAAATCCCGAAAGATCAGTTCTATACTGGTAGAAGGTGGTTCGGAATTATTACAAGGTTTTATAAATCGGCAGCTATGGGATGAAGCGTATATAGAGACATCGAGTATCAGTTTTGGTAAAGGGGTAAGGGCCCCCGCAATAAATGGACATATCCTCGAAAAGCGTAATTGGGGGGCGTCCGAACAAGTACATTTGAGCCGTTTGGATAAGTATAAAATTTTATAAATATTAGATTTATTGACGTGTAAGCCGAAATTCTTTCTATTTTTGCACATTGATATTGAATTAATCTGTTTAAACTAATGAAATTGAAGCAAATTACTAAGTTGCTATTCGCCATCTTTATAGCCTACGGACTGAGTTCATGTAACTCTGACTCGACCGACTATACCACCACCAGTGCATCAAGTGATGCTCAAATTTATAGTTTTAAGTTATCTGCCAAACCGTATACAAAAGAGGATACTGTAAACTATCCGGTCATGGCTAAAACCAGATTTTCTATAGATCAGTTTAAAGCATCAATTTACAATACAGATTCTTTGCCTTACAAGACTTCTCTAAGGAATGTTTATGTCAGTCTCGGATTTGGATCATCCAGTCCCAGTAAACTTCAAGTCATATATTCACAGCCAGATAGTATAGCGGATTGGAATGGCACTGATTCTGTCGATTTTTCGAGAATTCCAAAAATTAGAGTAATACCGGCAAACGGGTCCACTGCTGATGCTATAGAATATTCGATTGATTTACGCATTCATAAAGTAGATCCTGATACCTTGGTCTGGGAAGAAATAAAGGCTTTAGAACAACCAGCAACTATAAAGAGACAGAAGACGCTTCTGGTAGATAATAAGACTTTTTATACATTCTCTATAGATTCTGATAATAAGCTTTATCTTCATACAGCTGACAAATCGACTGCTTATAATTCGAGGGTGAGTATAAATGGATTAGATGCTGCTAAAATAAAGCTGGAGAGTATTACCTATTTTAATAATCACTTTTATGCTGTAGATAGTGATAAAAAAGCTTATGTTGCAGATAAAAACGGGTTGAATTGGAGTCAGAAAAATGAAAATATTATCAATATAGTCGGTGTATTACCTACTACAAACCCTGTAAATGATGTGCTTCTGGTTGTTGCAGAGAAATCTGATGGAACTTATTTTGCAAGAACATCCGATATGGATAACCTTATATACGAAGAAAGTCCTGTAGCAGGAAATGTAAATGGGGATTTCCCTATTTCTGATTTTACTTCTGTTACAAACTACGACAGGAATAATATAAATAATTGTATTCTTGCAGCTACCGGAGGTTCCGATGGGAATAATCTAACTTGGTCAGTTCAGCTTGATGATAATAAAGCATTACGTATTGCTTCAAATCAAAAGAAAGACGTACCATTCAAACTCAAAAATGGTATTGTTACATTCTTATATGATGGTTATCTATTTGCCTTAGTCGAGAATCAATTTTACAAATCAGCCAGCTATGGATCTAAATGGATAGTTGCGCCAAACAAAGAAATATTAGACTCTAAAATACCTAAAGCTTCTAAACAATCAATCATTGTTGATGAAGATAATTACATCTGGATATTCGGCGGAATCAAAGATGTGGGAGGAGCGTCCGTACAGTTTGTATGGAGGGGCCGATTAAATAAACTTAATCCAAAGAATTAGGGTTAAGTTCGGATAACATATACTTTTAGTTTGACTTTTTGCGTTAGATAGAATAGAAACAGATTGATAATATTCAATGAGTAAAAGAAAAATATTATTTGCTTTTATACTGGTCATCTCTTCTGTCTTATCATTCATCAAACTTAAGGCACAGGATGACTACAAGTATGAGATCGGCGGGATGGCAGGTACTTCATTCTATATGGGTGATGCCAATAAAACCAAGTTGTATCAAAATCCGGGATTATCAGCGGGGATAATATTCAGGTATAACAAAGATTTGAGATGGTCTGTGAAAAATAACTTTGTCATAGGTAAAGTATCGGGTGATACACAAAGTTCCGGAAATAAGTTTCCACATGGACAACAGACCTCTTTTAGTCGCATGTTTTACGAACTGGGTAGTCAGGTCGAATTTAATTTTTTCAACTATAGTGACAAGTTTGGGTATTTAGGTGCAAAACGGTTTTCACCATATATTTTTACTGGTATTGGTTTTACTCTAGGGGCAGGCGAAAAAACTTTTTTTGATGTAAATGTGCCTTTAGGAGTCGGTGTCAAATATAAGATTAAGGACAGATTGAATTTAGGCTTTGAATTTTCATTTCGAAAATTATTTAGTGATTCTTTCGATGTCACAAAGAAGAATGAGAACTTCAACCTGGATGAACCATATAAAATAAAGGGGAGTGTACTGAAGAATAATGATTGGTATTCTTTGACGATGATAACGTTAACATGGGATTTCGGAACAAGGGTTTGCCCATGCTTAAATATAGATTAATTTCTTAAATAAAATATAAATGTCATTACTTGACCAAATAGATAAAGAACGAATACCGGTGCATGTCGCTGTTATCATGGATGGTAATGGGCGGTGGGCCAAACAAAGGGATCTGGACCGTACGTTTGGGCATAAAGAAGGGGTTTCTGCTGTTCGTAGGGCAATAGAAGCTGCTTCGAAGGCGGAAGTTCGCTTCCTTACTCTATATACATTCTCGACTGAAAACTGGAAACGTCCCGAAGCTGAAGTGAAAGCTTTAATGTCTCTTATGATACAGGCCGTAGCGAATGAGACTCCGGAACTGGTAAAGAATAATGTACGTGTCAAAGTAATTGGAGATATTGATCGTCTACCATCCGATACTAAAGGGGCCTTAGATTATTGCCTCTCTAGCACATCTGTTTGTACAGGTACTACGGTTGTCTTAGCACTCAGTTACTCGTCAAAGTGGGAGTTGACTAATGCGATGAGGAATATAGCTAAAGATATAGATCAGAAGAAAATAGTATCTGAAGATATAAATGAAGATTTAGTCAATTCATATCTTTTAACTAAAGATATCCCTGATCCCGATATACTAATAAGAACCGGGGGAGAATTGCGGATAAGTAACTTTCTGCTTTGGCAGATAGCCTATTCGGAATTATATTTTACTGATGAGCTTTGGCCCGATTTCAACGAGGATTCATTGTATAAGGCGATCATTGATTTTCAGAATAGAGAGCGACGTTTTGGTAAGACGAGTGAACAGGTATCGCAAAAATCCTAGCTCATAATCAAAACAGATATAAAAACAGATTTAGATATTAGAAAGTAACTTACAGCAAAATATGTTCAAAAAAGGTTTATCCATCCTATTCATCATTTTGTGCTCAGTATCAGCAGGTGTTAAAGCTCAGATAACTGATAGTACGGAAATAAAAAATGTCAATAAGGCTCTTCAAGAGAATGTTGACAATCTGCCTGTCATTTCATACGACAATAGTAGAACGTACGAAATAGCCGACCTTAAACTTTCCGGAATTGTGAATCCAATGTATGAAGATTTTACGTTGTTCGGGTTTGCAGAATTACAAGTTGGAGATAAAATAGAAATTCCCGGCGCAGAGATAACAAATGCAGTGAAACGCTTTTGGAGACAAGGTCTGTTCTCTGATGTAAAGATCCTTGCCACAAAGATAGAGGGAAATAAAATATGGATCGAGATAAATCTAAAGGAGCGCCCACGTATATCTGATATAGTATATACAGGTATGAAAAAAAGTGAACGTCAAGATATCGATGCTAAAATTGGAATGGAGAAAAATCTCCAAATAACTCCAAATAAGATGGATAGAGCTAAGATGATCATCAAAAAATATTTTGACGAAAAAGGCTTTAATAAAGCAGAGATTACATTAACCGAAAAGCCTGATTTATCGAAAGAAAACCACGTTATATTGCACATTGATGTTGTGAAAAAGAATAAGACGAAAGTTAACAAGATCACAATGGAAGGAAATATTAATGTGAAAGCTTCCAAGCTGGAGAAAGCAATGAAGAAAACGCGTCATAAGAGTAACTTTAAATCGTGGTTGGCCAACTTCCTTCGTTCTACTAAGTTTGTTCCAGAAAACTATGAGGAAGATAAGGAAAATCTTATCGCTAAATATAATGAACTCGGATATCGTGATGCTGTAATCGTATTTGATACAGTATATGCAGATGCAAAAAAAACAGATAAAGTAAATATAGATATTAAGATAGAAGAAGGACAACAATATTTTCTTAAAGATATCAAATGGGTAGGGAATACAGTTTATCCAACTTGGCAGTTGCAACAATTGCTAAATATGAAACCCGGTGATGTTTACAATCAGAAGAAATTGACAGAACGTCTGTCTAATGATGAAGATGGTGTAATGAACTATTTCTATCAAAATCATGGTTATATATTCTCTAATGCCGATCCGGTAGAAGTGAATATTGATAGTGATTCTATTGATCTTGAAATACGAATATCCGAAGGTCCGAAAGCATCGATAAGAAAAGTTACTATTGCTGGTAATGACCGTGTATACGAAGATGTAGTTCGTCGCGAACTAAGAATTAAACCAGGTGCACTTTATAGTAGAGATGACATTGTTCGTTCTCTAAGAGAGATTGCTCAGACAGGACACTTCGATCCCGAAAATTTACAGCCGGGTATTGTTCCAGATCCTGATTCAGGAACAGTTGATGTGAGTTTACCTTTGGTGTCTAAAGCAAATGATCAGGTTGAATTCTCAGCAGGATGGGGACAGACTGGTATTATTGGTAAATTAAGTTTGAAGTTCTCTAACTTCTCTCTTAAGAACTTATTGAATCCTAAGTCATATAAAGGTATTATACCACAGGGAGAAGGGCAAACTTTAACTCTAAGTGCTCAGACTAATGCTAAATTTTATCAATCTTATTCCATCTCTTTTATGGATCCTTGGTTTGGAGGTAAGCGTCCTAATTCATTATCAGTAGGTGCTTACTATTCAAAACAAACAGATATTAATAGCCGCTACATCAATAATAATTATGGCGGTTATGGCTACGGTGGTTATGGTTATGGCGGTTATGGCTACGGAGGTTATGGCAATGGCTATGGTTACGGCAATAGCTATGGAGATTATAGTTTTGCTTCAGACCCAAATAAATCGATACAAATGATAGGAGCTTCTGTCGGATATGGAAAACGCCTTAGTTGGCCCGATGATTATTTCTATGCACAAGCCGAACTTTCTTATCAGCTTTACAGTATGAGAGATTGGGATTACTTCATTGTAAGAAATGGTAATTCGAATAACCTAAGCTTAAATCTATCTTTAAGTAGACGCTCTATAGATAATCCAGTATATACTCGTAGAGGAACGGATATATCGTTGAGCCTTCAAATAACTCCTCCATATTCTGTATTTGATGGAAAAGATTACGCTAGTATGCAAAGAGATGAATATGGGTACGAATCTGGAGAGAAATTTAAATGGATAGAATATCATAAATGGAAATTTAAGGCTAAAACATTTACATCTTTGTATGATACTCAAAAAACTCCAGTGTTGATGACTCGTGCCGAATACGGTTTTGTAGGCTATTTTAATAAAGATAAGAAATCTCCTTTCGAGACATTCTATGTCGGAGGAGATGGTATGTCTGGATATTCAAGTACATATGCGACAGAAACGATAGGTCTGCGTGGATACGAAAATGGATCATTAGGTTCTCAAGCAAGTGCATATTCTCGTCTAGCCTTAGAATTAAGATATCCGTTGATTCTTGAACCATCTTCAACCATCTATTTACTTACATTTGTTGAAGCGGGTAATGCTTGGAATGATTTGAAGAAATTCAATCCGTTCGACCTTAAACGTTCTGCCGGGGTAGGAGCACGTATTATGCTTCCAATGATTGGACTTATGGGTATAGACTGGGCATATGGATTCGATAGTCCGAATACATCAAGCTCAGGCAAAAGCGGCAGTCAATTCCACTTTATTATAGGGCAAGAATTCTAAAAAGAGGAATTAACATTATTTACATAAACTAGAATAAACAAAAGCAAGAAGTAAGTGTCTAAGTAATGAAGATATAATATAAAACATTATATATAATACTTTCAGGTAAATAAGAATTAACGACACTTAAAACTAAAATGTATAAATATGAAAAGAATAATTTTACTATTTACATTACTTATTGGCGTAGCTGTAGGTAGCTATGCTCAAAAGTTTGCTTTAATAGACATGGACTATATATTGAAGAATATTAGTAGTTATGAAACTGCTCAGGAACAATTGGAAGTTGTGTCTAAGAAGTGGCAGGGAGAAGTAGAGAAGGTTCAGCTTGATGTGAAAAATCTTTATAAGAAGTATCAATCTGATCTGGTATTCCTTTCTGCAGAACAAAAAACCGCACGGGAAAATGAGATTGTAGAAAAGGAAAAAAGCCTTCAAGAACTGAATAAAAAGTATTTTGGACCTGAAGGAGAGTTGTTTAAACAAAGAGAAGCGTTGATAAAACCTATTCAAGATGACATATATACTGCTGTAAAAGAGATATCTGAGGCTAAAGGCTACCAATTGATTTTGGATAGAGCGTCTGCCGAAAGTGTTATTTTTGCATCTCCGAGAATAGACATTAGTAATGAAGTACTTGCAAAACTCGGATATTCAAAATAATTATTTATATTTGTCGTCTAAATATAGAATTAACCACTTAAAAGAACTTATAATCATGTTGAAAAAACTAATCCTATTACTTTTTGTAGTAGCTCCAATGACGATCTTTGCACAGGATAAAATTGCTTATATCAATGCAGATGAGATTTTCTCTAAAATGCCTGAGTTGAAGGAAGTTGAAGGTAAACTTGCAACAAAAAGCGAAACTATTAAGAAGAATGCTTCTGCAATTGAAGCTGAATATAACGCTTTAGTTGACAAATTTTCTAAAGACACAACCAATCTAACTGAAAGCATTCTTGTAGATAGACAGACTCAATTAGAGAGCCTACAAAAAAGATATCAGGATTTCTTACAAACGAGTCAGGCAGAATTCCAAAAAGAGCAACAGGCTTTAATTACTCCAATACAGCAAAAAATGAGGCAAGCAATCAAGACTGTAGGAGATGAGAATAATTATACTTACATTCTAGATGCTGCGACTCTGTTGCACATTGGTTCTAATGCTACTGATGCAAATAAAATGGTAAAAGCTAAATTAGGTATAACAGACTAATTTGTTATAATGATAAAGAGAATGGGTAGTTTCGAAGAAGAAGCTACCCATTCTTTTTTATATCAACTAGCTCATAAAAATATCATAGTTAACGACTAAAATTCTTATATTTGGGAAACAAACATTATTAAACTATGAAAACGCCCAGCAGAAAAAATCTATTTAATAAGTTATTTAAAGGAGCCTCTCTAGCTACAGTTGCGATAGCATTTCAGGCTTGTTATGGTGCACCCCGTGATTTTGGTATGGATCAGTATATCGAAGGAACCATCCTAAATACCGAAGGAAATCCAATGAAAGATGTCATTGTAAATGTAAATAATGATTCAATTCAATATGTTCAATCTGATATAGAAGGTAAATTTCGAATCTATATCCCAAGGCAGGAACAGTATAAGATAACTTTTTCAGAGACACAAGGCTCTAATATTACTGAGCGGAAAGATACCACTATTATAGATCAAGGCCAAGATATCTCAATCATAATCACTTTAGACAAGTAGGTATGTTATTAAACTCTCTTAAGCAAGCTATACATCTTAGGAATAGAGAGAAAGAGCATAAAAAACACAATCTTTTTTATCTTTTCTGGGAATGCACACAACGATGCAACCTCTCATGTCTACATTGTGGTAGTGATTGTGCGTCTGATTCACAATATCGTGATATGCCCAAAGAAGATCTCTTTCGAGTTCTCGATAATATTAACGAATACAATCACGAATCTACTACTGTTATTATTGCCGGAGGAGAACCGTTGCTTCGTAAAGATCTGGAAGAATGTGGTTTTGAAATACGTAAACGTGGCTTTCGCTGGGGTATTGTAACCAACGGATATGTTTATACGCGGGAACGGCATATATCTCTTTTAAATGCCGGAATGGGATCTATAACACTCAGCCTTGATGGTATAAGTAATACACACAATTGGCTTCGGAATAATTCAAAGAGTTTTGACAGAGCTTTAAATGCATTACAATTGATAGCGAGTTCCGATAGGCTATATTCAGATGTTGTAACTTGTGTGAATAAGCAGAATCTTAATCAACTAGAAGATATATATCAGTTGATAATACAGAATGGAGGAAAAGCATGGCGATTATTTACTATAACACCTATCGGACGAGCAACAGAAAATCCGGACATGTTACTAAATACTGATGAATTCACGCATCTAATGGAGTTTATAAAAGCAAAACGTCAGAGAAAAGAGTTAGATGTGAAATTTAGTTGCGAAGGTTATGTTGGTACTTATGAGAAGAAAGTTCGTGAGGACTATTTCTTTTGTCGGGCAGGAATAAATGTAGCATCGGTATTGATTGATGGAAGTATAGGTGCTTGCCCTAACATCAATCGAAGCTTTATACAGGGAAACATTTACGAAGATAATTTTATGGATGTATGGAATACTCGATATCAGATGTACCGTAATCGTGAGTGGACAAAAACCGGACAATGTGCCTCTTGTCAAGAGTATAAATACTGTAAAGGAAATGGCTTGCATTACTGGCCGGAAGATAAGGCAAATGTACTGACCTGCCATTACCAACTAATAAAGAAGTGACAACATAAGCTGCCACTTCTTCACTTTATTGTCAATGAGTTATTAGTTGGTCTTCGTATAGAGCAATGTTTTATTCGGTTTTGAAAGTGATGGTGCTACAGATTCATCCGAAGTACCCCAATCCTTATTCGGATTGCTACCTAAAACGAACTTAATATCAGCTCCATTCTTTATATCATTATAAGTAATATATGTTTTATTATACTCTTTTCCGTTCAAAGTCATAGACTGAATATAAACATTCTGTTTGCTGTAATTCTCAGTTGTGATCGAAACTTTCTTACCATTATCTAAGGTCATTTCAACAGCTTCTAGCCCCGGAGAGCCAATTGCATATATATTACTTGACGGACAAGTAGGATAGAAGCCCATACAGTTAAAAATATACCATGCAGACATCTGTCCACAATCGTCATTGCCACTGAGAGCATCGGGTTTATTACCGTAGAAAGTATCTAGTACATAACGAATTTTTTCTTGTCCTTTCCAAGGCTGTTTTACATAGTTATATAAATACAATATTTGATGACAAGGTTCATTGCCATGCCAATATGCTCCTATGCGGCCTTGTATATCATGAGCTCCCGGTATATCATCAGGAAGTACCATTGTAAACATGGAATCGAGTCGTTGGGTAAATATCTCATTTCCTCCCATTTCATTGATGTATCCTTGTACATCTTGCGGTACATACCATGTATATTGGTAAGTGAATCCTTCTGTTATATCTCCCCATCCGTGTACAGAACCGGGACCGGTATAAGCTACAGGATCGAATGGAGTACGCCAATTTCCAAGAGAATCGCGACCTCGCATAAACTTAGATTCAGGGTCTATAATATTCTGGTAAGCTAGCGAACGGTTGAGAAAATATTTATAATCGTCTTCTTTATCCAACTTTTTTGCAGCCATGGCAATGCAGTAATCGTCATAAGCATATTCTAATGTCTTAGAAACCGATTCACGTTCTTTATCGAAAGGAATCCAACCGAGTTTAGTATATTCAGGCAAACAATCATAATTGGGATTCATAGCTGTTTTCTTTATTGCCCGATAGGCCCGCTCATGGTCAAAACCTTTGATGTCTTTTACTATTGCATCTGCAATTACTGATACACCATGATATCCTATCATGCACCATGTTTCATTGCCATAGAAAGACCAAATAGGTAACATTTGTTCTACACTCTGGTCATAATGGGCTAACATTGAATTTATCATGTCAGCATTTCGTTCAGGATTTATAAGATTTAACAATGGATGATGTGCACGATATGTATCCCATAATGAAAACACTGTATAGTTGTTGAAGTTTTCAGCATTGTGAATATTAGAATCATGTCCCCTGTATTTATTATCAGTATCCTGATAAATAAAAGGATGTAATGAGGCATGATATACCGAAGTGTAGAATGTCTCCAGTTGTTCTTTAGTACCTTTTGCCTTAAATTTACCTAATTCTTTTGCCCAAAGTATTTCACCTTGTTTCTTAAGGCTCTCAAAGTTGTGATTATCCAGCTCCTTTATGTTTGTATATGCACCTGATGTTCCGGTTGATGATATAGCAACTTTAACTTCTAGCTCAGAACCATTTTTTGCATCAAAATCGAACCAGCCCATAATCTTGTTGCCATAAGCAACCCGATCGCTACGGAAGCGCTTAGTATCGTAAATGACAGGTTTACCGTCTTGCATAATTCCCGAACGAAGGAATGGTTTTGAAAATTGGGCTACAAAGTAAACATAGCGCTCCGGTCCCCAACCATTCACCAATTTGAAGCCACATATAGTAGAATCGTTTTCTATACGGAGTTGCGACCATGCCGTTTTGAACCATTGTACATGATCCATATCAATCATTACAAATGCACTATCAGTTTTAGGGAATGTAAATTTGAATATCCCAGATCGTACACCAGAAGTCATTTCAGCCTTAACGTTATAATCTAATAAGTCTACACCATAATAATCAGGTGAAGCCCACTCTTTTTCATGGCTATAGCGTGATCGGTAACCTTCGTCAGGATTTTCGTGAGTTCCCGGTATAAATTTTTTCTCTCCTGTTCCCGGTATAAAAAGGAAGTCACCTAAATCGGGGATGCCTGTTCCACTGAGATGAGTAAGACTAAAACCCATGATCGTCATATGATCATATTTATAGCCTGATGCCGCATCGTAATAATCTTTATCTGTATCAGGACTTATCTGTATACCACCAAAGGGTATTTGCGAGCCGGGATATACATTTCCAAAACCAGAAGTACCAACAAAAGGATTGACATAGGCGTTGAGTGAAATATCTACTGTAGTATCAGTGGCAGTTGATTCTTTTTTACAGGACGAAATGAATAACAATACTGAAATCAGAACTCCTACAAATAATTTATTTTTCATATATTCTTTAGTGATGTAAACCCTGCTGTCCTATCTTACCGTATTCAAAAAAGGTAACAAAAGTAACAGTTTTTACTTCTTTTTTTAGAGTAACCTTTTATCTAATTCATATTTCAGAATATAGATAAATATTTAGATTATAGATAATTATTTAATGTTTTGATAATGAATATGGTTTTTCATCTTCGTTGAACAGCCTTTTTTTATTTGGTGTCGCAGACATTTCAAATGTAATTTCAGCGCCATTCTTAATGTCATCATATGTGATATATGATTTCGTATAAGGCTTCCCATTAAGTTTAACAGATTTTATGTATCGCATTTTATCACTCACTTTATCAGCCTTTATCTCCAGATATTTATCCTCACCCACTTTTACTTTCATATAAGGGAAATACGGAGCACCGAGAACATATTCGTTCGAACCGGGACAGACAGGATAGAATCCCATAGCCGAGAATATATACCATGCAGACATCTGTCCACAATCGTCATTTCCGCACAGGCCGTCAATGGAGTTTCTGTACATACGGTTCATGATTTCACGTACCCAGTATTGGGTTTTCCATGGCTGAGATGTCCATGCATACAGATAAGCGATGTGATGACTTGGTTCATTACCATGTACATAATTACCCATCACCCCCTCGCGGGTCACATCTTCCGTATCGGCAAAGAATTCATCAGGTAGATGCATAGTAAATAAGGAGTCGAGGCGTTGAACAAATTGTTTATCTCCACCCATTTGTTTTATCAGTCCTTTTACATCATGCGGTACGTAAAAAGAGTAATTCCATGAATTCCCTTCGATAAAGCCTTCGCCGTGAGTACTCAATAGATTGAAAGGAGTTTTCCATCGTCCGTCACTGTATCGGGCACGAACAAATTCTAATTCGGGATCGAAAACATTGTGATAATTCAATGCTCTTTTTCTGTAAGTTTCAGCTACAGCTTGATTATCCATTTTCAGAGCAGTATTATAAATAGTCCAGTCATCATACGAATACTCAAGAGTAATAGACGAGCCACTTCCGTTTTTATCAACCGGTACATATCCGAGTTTCTTATACTCGCCCGTACCATCGTAATAATCAACATTAGAACTATTAATCATTGCTTCAAAAGCTTTCTGTTTATCTATATTTAGTCCTTTGTCTAAAGCATCGGCTAGTACCGACACAGAGTGGTAGCCTATCATGCACCAGTTTTCATTTCCCATATGCGACCATACAGGCAAAGCCTTATGTACACTCTGTTCGTAATGAGCAAGCATTGAGTTTACAATATCTACACTTCTCTCTCTATTGATAAGATTAAATAGTGGATGAAGAGCCCTGTATGTATCCCATACAGAGAAAATAGTATAGTTGGTAAATCCTTTTGCCTTATGTATATTGTGGTCTATACCTCGATATTGTCCATCAACATCCATATACACCGATGGGTTTATCATAGTATGATACAACGATGTATAGAACATTGTTTTTTTATCATTGTCTCCAATAACATCTATTACATCCAACACTTTATTCCACTTATTAGACGCTTCTGCTACAATCTGATCAAATGATTTATCTTTTGTTTCAGCTTCAAGATTTATTAAGGCTCCTTGTGTGCTTACACCTGATAAAGCTACCTTCAGGACAAGTGGTTTAGATGCATCCGAGTCGAACTCCAAATGAGCAACTATCTTTCTTCCCGCAATCTCAGGAAAGTTATTAAGTAAATTAAATTTACGCCAGAAACCTGTATACTTCGGTTTTTCTTTATCTACATAACCATAGTTCTTTATTGGTTTAGATAAGGAAATAGCAAAATAAGTATAATTCTCTCTAGCCCAACCATTGGTTATACGATAGCCTGTAATCAAAGTATCGTTTTCTACTCTGAGACTGGCCCATAAAACCTTCCCATCGTAATTATAAATACCATGTGTAAGGTCTAATAGTAGTTTCTGCTCTTCGTTGGCTGGGTATGTATATTTATGAATACCTACTCTTTCTGTAGCTGTTAGCTGTGCTTTTACTTTGTAATCATCCAAGACAACTTCATAATATCCCGGGTGGGCGACTTCAGTGTCATGTGAAAAGCGAGATCGATATCCCGATTCGGGATTATCTGCTGTACCGGGATTGAATTTTAGAGCACCAGTAACAGGGATTACAAGAATATCTCCCAAGTCGGAATGCCCCGTACCACTGAGGTGGGTATGGCTGAATCCTACAATTGTTTTATCATCGTGCTGATAACCTGCGCAGTACTTATATGTATCTTTCTGATATACGCCATTAATACTATGAGGGATAGTATCCGTATCCGGACTTAGTTGGACAATTCCATGAGGAACGCAAGCTCCGGGAAATGTATGTCCCATTTTTACAGTACCTATCATCGGGTTGACAAAGGATACCTTGTTGTCCTGTGCGGATACCATGCCGCCCATAAGTACAAGAGAGAGTGTAATAATACCTATTTTCATTTGTATGTTTTGAAATTAAAGTCGTAGACTTATTTATTGTTTTCGAAAATGTAGCAAGACCGTTTTTTATTGTCGTTTAAGAAACTCCTGATATTCATTCCACATGCCCTCAATGCTCGAGTTGGGGCCAAAGACTGCTTTTATTGCTTTATCGAAACTCCAAACATCAAGGTCTCTAACTGTCAGATGGAATTTGCGGATGGCATCAGGATCTTTTGTTGTGAGCCATTGTAGAAAGAAACCGGTGGTACGGTATCCATCCATCCAGTTGCCACCGGGTTTTCGTGTACTCATATCAAATAAACCTGCTTCAGCTCTTACAGCATCAGCAATTCCTTCTATGCAAGCCCAGAATGTTTTGTTATTTCCATAATTACCAATTCCTTTGGGTTCGAATTGATAACCATGGGTTAACTCGTGATAAAGAACGCCACGAGTCTCGAAATCGAGTTTATAAAGAGATTCTTTCGCCGATTTCTCAATGTGACGGGTACTGTAAAAAATATGTATACTGGGAGAGTTACCACCTTTGGCAGATACTCCCTCTTTGTCTTCAAGCGTATATTCTATATTTTGCACATCATTTATCGGATCATTTGCTGTATAATAAAGTATTTCTGCCACCTTTTGTGCATGATACTTAATATATTCATCCGGATTTTGAACTAATTTATGATATACTTTGCTCCCTTCCGTATTGGGATTTAAAGATTCAAACTCAATATGAGGATATTTGAAATTTTCCCAGCCGGCAAGCATATTCTTTTCCGAAAGAAGTATCTCAGCAATAACTAGTTTCTCTTTCTTATCAGCAGTAGTTGCTTCAAACATATATTGTCTATAGTTTCCGGGATTCTGTATTACACATAGTATTTCTTGATAACGAGAACAGAACTTTTGATCTTTTCGTTCGTCAATTTTTGTCCACTTCTTACCGTCATTCGATCCTTTCAGTACCCAGTTAGATGGATCATGTGGCGGGGTTTCTCCTGAAGAGTATATTTTATAGCTTAACATAGCTGTATTAGACGGGGATTGAAGAATAATTTTTTCTTTTCCCTTTGTTCCTATGTAATAGGTTGTGAGGTTGTTATCGGTTAGCTGTGGATAATCTGTTTTTATTTCCAGACTGTGGCAAGTCAAAAATGATATAGCAAAAAAGGTCAGAAATAGAATCTTTTTCATCGTATTTTAGTTGTAAAAGTTAGATTTTATACAAGTATAGTTATTATAGGAAAAAGAATAATTATCCTAGTCTGCAATAAAAGTATCCTGAATACAAAAGTTTATTTTCAATATGTTTTGTCTTATATTGTATTGATAATTATATATACCTTTTTTATTCTAAAACGGATACTCACATTTTGTGAGTATCCGCATAATGAATATATTGAGAGCTTCTCTGTAGACAAATACAAAATAGATAAGATCTTTTTATTATATTACAGAAAAGTACTGTAAAGAGTTATTTTCTAATTCCATCCTGGGTTTTGATGTCCTTGCAGAGAAGGATTCCTTTGTATCTCATCCAATGGAAGAGGCCACAGCAAAGCATACTCTGGAATAGCACCAACTCTAGTAAATCCATCCGGCTTATTTTGAATTGTAGCCGATGTTAAGGGTGTCCATTTCAATTTACCTGAATTTACACCATCAGCCTCAGGATACAGACGTGTACGACGAATATCGTCCCAAACCTTAAATTCCAATGGAAATTCATGTAAACGTTCAGTTAAGATAGACTGAATTAAGGCATCGCCTGTAGCAGTCTCTTTATCCAGCCCAGCGCGTTTGCGTACCTGATTAAGATAAAATTTAGCTCCTCCTTCAGCATCAGCTTCTTTTCCTGTGCGAGCTAGGCCTTCGGCTGCTATCAAAAGTACTTCTGCATAGCGGAATGTAGGCATATTGTAATTACCGCTTTTATTCATCTTTAGAGCAGTTTCATCAAACCATGCCCAGTTTCCAATATCGCCTAATGTAAAAGTAATATCATTGCCATCTTTATCTTTCTCAGTCCAGTTTCTAAAAAAGAATTGTTTTTCATGAGATCGGATATCGTTTGTTTCATAACTTTGAATAATCATATCGCAAGGTAGGTATGCATTATATATAGTACCTCCTCCAAAAACACCCCATTGGCTAGCTTCTGCTCCCATTGAACGAGAAGGATAAGAATTACCCTGGTCTAGAGTTTCATTAAATTCTTTAGCATAGATAATCTCATTTGATTTTTTGGTTGTTTTAATTTCATTGTAAGCAGAGGTTAAATCATCGCTGCTTCCATTTGGTTGGATAAGAGCATGTTGTCCTCCCCTAATAACATCCAAAGCCATATTTGCGGCTTTAGTGTAGTATGTATCACCACCATTTAGCGGAGCACCGGCCCATTGCAAGTATACTTGTGCGAGTAAAGTCTGTGCCATTGGTTTAGTAACATAACAACCATTGTCATAAAATGCTTTGTTTGGTAATACATCTCCTTGAATTATGCTAAGTAAATCCTCTTCGATGTTTTTATATACTTGTTCTGCTGAAATACGTTCTTTGTACATATCCACTGGAGCCCTATAGGGTTCAGATATATATGGGACATCACCAAACTCTTTTACTAAATAAAAATATCCATAGGCACGGAAGAACTTGCCTTGCGCAACATAATTTGCCATAGTTGGTTCGTCTATAACACCTGCCATTGTCGGAATATTAGCAATAACAAAGTTTGCACGGGAAATCCCTTTGTAGAATTCATGCCATAATTTCATCGCAGGGCTATCAAATGCCGGAACATTAAAGTTACAACCTTCAGATGCTGTCGTAAATGTTCTATCTTTACGTTTATCGACATATAAGCCTGAGATGATACCGCCCCACATAGTCGCTTTAGGCGTCCATCCACCATCTACATCTGTGCTATGCAGATACGGAACTCCACCGAAATAAAGAGCATTTACAGCTGTTTCAGCATCGGACTTACTAGCCCAAAATTGATTAGACCCTTTTTTGTTTTCAGGATTTTCATCCAAAAAGCCATCACATGAACTCATCAATAATGATGACGCAATCATGCAAAAAATGGATATATATATTTTATGGAATCTCATATGAATGTATTTTTTTAATTACTAATTAGAATGTTAGATTGACTCCGAGAGTAAATGTTCTTGGACGTGGATATGTAAAGAACTGGCGATTGGCCCCCCACTTGTTATCACCCAAACGAGATGAATTGTCAGGATCATATCCCAAATAGTCGGATGCAGTGAACAAGAAAGCATTATTTACACTTCCATATAGACGTAGTGCTGAAAGGCCCATCCTCTTAATAATTGCAGGTTCAAATGTATAGCCCAGTTGAATCAAGTTAACACGTAGATAAGAGCCATCGGCGACCCAAGTGTCATCAGCTTGATTATTTGCTCCCATACCAAAATTATTTAAACGTATCGCTTGTGCTGTACCATCTGGATTCAATGTCGGATGCCATGCATCTTTGTAAAGACGATCGATACCATTTGTTAAGAAACGTGCTTCTGTAGAATGAAAAAACTCTTGCATAACATCTACACCCCATGTAAATTGTAGGTCCAGCGTTAAGTCGAATCCTTTATAATTGAATGTATTGATGAAAGATCCCATCCAACGAGGTAAACCATGACCAATAATTTCACGATTCTTCGATGTAACCTTTTCTCCAATTGTTGATGGTATATTCATTGTTTCCGGATCCCAGTTAGAAGGTACACCATCATAGATTCCAATTCGTTTATATCCATAAAACGAAGAAAGTTCTTCTCCTTCACGAATCAGGATGTCATAGCCCACAAAACCATCTTTAGTTATTTGACGTTTACCACTGGTAGGGTCAACTGACGCTCCTTCATCCAGTTTTTCCACGCGATTTTTATTATAAGCTAAATTAACGGTAGAGCTCCATTGGAAGTCTTGATTGTCAACAATATGAGCCGTAAGTAAAAGGTCTACACCTCTATTCGAAACTGCACCTATATTGTCCAAGATAGATGAGTAACCAGTTGATTCAGGTACAGGACGGTCAAGTAGTAAGTCTGTTGTCTTTTTATAATAGTAAGAAGCTTCCAGATTGAGTCTATTATTAAAGAATCCCAGATCTGCACCTATATCCCACTGACCTGTTCTTTCCCATTTCAAACTCGGATTAGGCATATTATCCAAATAAGAAACAATTTTCAATTGATCACCTATAATAGTCTTGGATTGGCTAACAACAGCTAAAGATTTAAATGTTCCGATCTCGGAATTACCTGTTACCCCATAAGAAGTATGCAGTTTTAATTTACTAATAAGCTGATTGTCTTTCAAAAAGTTTTCATTAGAAGCCATCCATCCTAAGCCAACCGAAGGGAAAACAGCGTATTTATTGTCTTCTCCAAACTTAGATGAGCCATCGTAACGACCTGTTATAGTAGCCATGTACTTACTGTCATAAGAATATGCTGCACGAAGGAAATATGAATTCATTGTCCATTTGTCATAGCCAGTACCAATACTTGGACGGGCAATTCCATCACCCATATTATAATAACCGTAAAAATCATCGGTGAATTCCTTGCCAGTAGCATTAAAGCTGGTATAATCATACTGTTGCCATGACATACCAGCCATAGCGTTGATAGAGTGCTTGTCGAAATTCTTATTATAATTCAGATATGTTTCTTCCTGCCAATACAATGAATTTGAATTAGTAGCAGAAGCTTCACCTACAGAAGAATAACCAATTATTGCATGTGGCTTAACCGGAGTGAAGTTGCGGTCACGATTGTTTTGATAATCGATACCAAACTGTGTCTTTAAAGAGAGATTAGGAGCTAGATGAAAAGTCAAAGCTGCATTACCAAAGACTTTCGTTCTATACTGCATCGCTTGAACCCGCGTAAGCTGTTCAACAGGATTACCTACACCTTCTGGGCTAAATCCTTGTGTTGCACTATTGGGGTTATCTTTATCTCTTAATATTTTACTTGTTTTAAAAGAGTTTGTTTGCATATATTCACCATCCAATTGAACAGGTAGAAATGGTAATTGCTCCACCATTGTACGCAAAGCTCCCTGCCCATAGGGATTGTCAGATGTTCTGTTACCCCAGGTATGGTTTACCATTAAATTAACTGAGGTCGATAACCAACTAGTTGGTTTGTCGTCATAGGCTAATTTAGCATTCAAACGTTTAAAATATGAGTTAAGTAAGATTCCCTGTTGATCAGTATAATTGACAAAAGCACCAATTGAAGAAGCTTCTCCACTGCGTTGGATGCTTAGCTGGTGATTATGAGAGACTGCTGTACGAGATGCTTCTCTTTGCCAGTCTGTATTATACTTTGGTGAACCGTCAGCATTAAACAAACGTTCATCTGTGAATATTTGCGATAAGTCTGTGGTGAAGTTTCTGCCTTGCCATGTATTCGCATTTTCCAAGCCTTGTTTAAATGCATCCATCCATTCGTAAGAATCCATCACATCCATGTATCTAGCCATCGTACCAATTGAGAGGGAGCCATCATAAGAGATACTAGCTTTCTTTCCTGTGCCAGTACCGCGTTTAGTCGTTACTAAAATAACACCATTAGCACCTCTAGCACCATAGATAGCTGCAGAAGAAGCATCTTTCAATACTTCAATCGATTCGATATCATTAGGATTTACTAACTGAAAATCTCTCATGACCACACCATCGACTACGTATAATGGGCTCGCAGAGGCATTGATTGTGGAAAGACCACGTATAATAACACGCATTTCTCCACCTGGCTGACCTGTATTAGAGAAAATATTTACACCTGCTGCTTTCCCCTTCAATCCGTCAAGAGCATTGAACGACTGGGATTTTATAATATCACTACCCTTGGCTGTAGATATGGAGCCCGTTACATCAGATTTACGCATTGTTCCGTATCCTACGACAACAACATCATCTAACATTTTTGCATCTTCAGTCATTAGGACGTCCAATGTCGTTTTTCCATTCAAGACAATCTCTTGAGAATGGAATCCAATAAATGAAAATACTATAGTAGAATTAACATTCGGTACTGAAAGAGTATATGATCCGTTAAGGTCTGTAATAGTACCCTGACTTGTACCTTTTAGAACGACACTAACACCAGCTAAAGGCTCTCCTGTTTGATCCTTCACTGTTCCTTTAATTGTTGTGCTATTCTGGAATATTTCTTTTACATCTAAATTCTCATTTACCGTAACTATAGCCGAAGAATATTGAAACATCAGTAAAGCGAATAGTAAAAAAAGTATCCGCCTATCATGTTTTTTGTTGTAGCATATTGAAATTTTGTCTACAAATTTTCTCATAATATGTTTTTATTTATTGTTAACTATAAAATTTTATTAATGGAGATTGTTAATATATTTTATCTCCTGCGATACGAAAATTCAGTTTGGATTTTTACATAGACTTATGTTTTAAAGGTTTATAAATCAAAAAGGGAGATCCTGTATCTGATTATCAGATACAGGATCTCCCTTTAAATAAGCAAAGCCAAAAGAATATAGAATATTCCTTTAGGTAAATTATCTGTTTTTTTATTATATTCAGCTCTCTCTCTCTCTCTCTCTCTCTCTCTCTCTCTCTCTCTCTCTCTAGTAAAATAGATGTAAGATCCAAATTTTCAGATGAAAAAATGAAAGCTTTTATTGTAAAATAACTTATTAGATTGAGCATTAATTTGAGTCTGTTCTATGTGTTTTTATTTAACTAGTCTCTACTTCTTGTATTATACATATAAGGAAGAGCAGATACTTAAGAAAGATTAACAGACAATATTAGGGAATAGATCAGAATAGATAGATGTCCTATCTGACAAAATAGGTATCCCAATCAACTTATTGTCGATTGGGATACTTATTTTGAAATCTAGAATATAGTCTACATGCTCGCTTTATTGCATCTACATAGTCTAGATATTGTATCGTGTAATAGCAAGCTTATATGCACTTATTAGATATAATTTTTTAGATCATCTTTAATATTTAGTTGATTAATAGTAATACTACTCTGCTTGCTATTATCACCATCCTCGAGTTGTTTGCTCTAGTAGCGGATTTGCATTCAAAGCTTTTGATGGAATAGGGAATATAGTATACTCCTTATCTGTTTTGTCAACATCTTTATCCCACCATGCATCACCAAAACGACCCCAACGGATAAGATCAATACGTCTACGATGTTCACCTAAAAACTCGCGACCCCATTCATCTATAAATTCCTGATCGGTAAGCATAGGCAGATTGTCTTCGTAGCTATATGAGGCCCATTCTGCCTCTGGATAGTTGCGTTTACGGACTTCGTCTAATAATTTTGCTGCTTCTGTCTTATTTCCTTGCTTATATAGGCATTCTGCAAGTGAGTAATAAATCTCGGCTAAGCGTATTTCTGCAATAGAGTTTGCCATAAACAAGCTGCGTGAATGTGAAAGTGGACCAAATTTCATCAATCTCACACCCGAATTTTCTTCGCCTGTAGTAACATGAGAGCCTTCGTTCCATCTTCCATTTGGTTTTTCAGAGAAACGACCAACCTGATCAACAAACACAAGTGGCTTGCCGGTCCATTCTTCCGAGCCGGTAACAGGCTTCGATTTGTCATAGCCATAGCCTTTCGCCTTATCAAATTCGTATTGTACTCCTATTAAGAAAAAGCCTTTAGTGTTTCCTGTCGAATTAATGACTTCATAATTTTGTTTCCGATAATCTACATCTGCAAATTTCTCGTAAGGTTTTCCCATTGCAAAATCGTATATTGTTCCATCTAAATCTCTAGAAGGTGAGAGATGAATTCCGTTATAACCATTCCAACCATCGGTATCTAGTATTGAGTTAGATTTGTAGTGATGAAAAGCTGAATACATCCAACCCAATTCATATACATTTCGCTTATGTGGCCATTCAAAAATATTTTCAGGAGATCTATTATCCATAAAAGATTGAAAAGGACCTCTATAGTCACCATCAATAGAATAAATTCCGTATTTGCCTCCAATTATATCTTGTGCTACAGTAATACAATCTACACTACGATCAACGCCAGTCCACACTTTGGCATTCAAATACATTCTTACTAAGATGGATGCAGCACTTGCTTGTCCATGTCGCCCAATCGCAGGTTCTTTACTGAGCTCAGGCATTGCATCTTTAAGCTCCTTTTCCATGTAGTCAAATACCTCTTGAGGTGTAGATTGTCCTTTAATAGTTAAGTTGTCTTCACTAATAGGGATATATCTAAAAAAGTCGATAAGAAAACTGTAATACCATACACGGAGAACTCTCAATTCGGCTATATAAGCTTTTTTCTCCTGTTCAGAGATAATATTTGAAAGATCCAGTGTATTAAAGTCATTCAAAGTATTATTGATATAACCAATTCCCTGATATGGACCTGTCCAGCTACCGTAAATCTGGTTTTGCAAATAATCCCAATTATGCTTATGTAGGCGTACCCATTGCCCTTCATCCCAACCATGTTTCCCTTTCTGTGTCCATACGAAATGGTCGCCAGTGAGTTCTTGCAACAACCAGCGATCTCCATCCCATGCGCACCAGTGTCCATGTTCATAAGGACGCAAAACTGCTGCCTCGACTGAATTCTTGTCATTATAATATTTCTCTAGTGGTATTACACTAAATGCTTCCTCGCCTAAGTCTGTACAAGAGGGCATTAAAATAATCGACAATAAGAAAAGATAAAATATTTTAAAATTTTTCATAATATCTTGTTTAATGCTGTTAATAACTGATCTGAATTCCAAATGAAAAGTTACGAGTGACAGGATATACACTCAATGAACTCACTCCCGGCCATAATCCCGATGTTGAAACAGTTGTCGGATCTAGCCCTGAATAGCTGGTTAGAGTAAATACATTTTTCACTGTGCCATATACTCTCAATCTAGATATATATTTAGATTTAACTTTAGGAGTCCATCCAATAGTAATATTATCTAATTTGAAATAATTCCCATTTTCGAGAAAGTAATCGCAGACCTTTTTCCCTCCTTTTATATGAGCATTTTCTTCATAGGCAGAATGAAGTAAGTTTACCTCAGGCTCAGCTACCAAACCGTAATACATCTGATAAGTATTTAATATCTGATAATCAAACTTACCCCGGAAAAACAGGCTAAGGTCGAAATCTTTATAAGTTATTGTATTGCCCCATCCTACTTCGTAATGTGGAGTTCCATGCCCAAGATATGTTCTGTCAGAGTCTTGCGCATCGTCGGCCAAAATAGTTTCAGCTCCTTTTACTCCACCTTTGTATATCATAATGTTACCTTTATCATCTACGCCTGCATACCGATAACCAAAGAAAGACCCAACTTCTCTTCCATCGGCTAAACGTTGTGCCGGCCCAGGATTTCCAGGAGAAGGTAGTCCATCGCCATCAATATAGCCTTTTGTGAAAGTTCCTTTAGAGAATGATTTAATTTTGGATTTGATATATGAAGCTGTAACGTTTGTCGAATAAGAAATATCTTTAGTTTTGACAGCATCCCAATTTACTTGCAATTCTACACCTTTATCCCTGGTAGTACCAACATTTGTAATCAGATTTGAATAGATAAAAGGAGGCATAGACGATGTGTAATCTCCAATAACATCTTGTCCATCACGTATAAAAGCATCTATGTTTCCTGTCAATCTAGAATTGAATAAAGAATAGTCAACTCCGATATTATAGGAAATTTGCTTTTCCCATTTCAGATTTGCATTCGGATTATTTCCAGGGCCATATACCTGTATCCATTTACCATCAACGTAGGAATATGAAGCAGGCGAATATTTTGACATGGCAATATATCTGTCAAAACCCGAGCGTCCTGTTTGACCATATGAAAAGCGAAGTTTCAGGTCGTCTACAGCCGATATATTTTCAAATACTGGTAATCTTGAGAAACGCCATGCTGCTGATGCTGCCGGAAAATATCCCCATTTATTGTCTACTCCGAATTTAGAATTACCTTCATAACGCAATGAAGCAGTGACAAGAAACTGATCGTCGAAATTATAATTTACACGACCTAAGAAAGCGATTGTTTTCTCCTTACTTTTTTCCGACCACATGCCTAATCGTCCATCTGCTCTATTCCAAGCACCAGCATCAAGATTATTATATTTATAATAATCGTTAGGAAAATCCATATTCTCAGCACCAAATTTCTCCCAATTAAATTCCTGATACGAGTAACCACCCATGAGTTTAAAGTCATGTTTGTTGATTTTAAAACCATAGTTTCCTATCCACTCAAGAGTCCAGTCCACCCAGTTTTGCTGTTCGAGACGAGCTCGTCCTGCTCTGTCATTATCAATTGATTCTCTATGATATTTACTGTAATACTCGCGTTGTTTCGAGTTTCGTCCTTGTCTACCTAATTTAAGTTCGGTATTCAAGTCTTTCGTTATATTAAGCTTGATATTGAAATCTATCATAGCGTATTCTTTCGTGGCACCGGCTTCCTTCTCTTGTAAATCTTTTAACGGATTAAATTCATCGTAACGACCTTTAAAGTAATCCATTTCATCTATGCTCACTGTTGGATTTAGTTTAACAGCTTGTTTAAATATATCATATGTGGGTTGTCCATAATTAGAATTATTCGTGTCGTTTTCAACACCAGAATATTCTTCATCGGCTACACGATATGAGATATTACCTCCTACTTCCAGCATGCCTTCCAGCGTAGTTTGTTTGAAACTTGCTCGTAGACCATACTCTTTTCTAAATGTGGAAATATCAATACCTTCTTTTGTTCTGTAGTTAGCTGATATTCTAAAAATAGACGACTCGCTACCTCCGGATAAAGCGATATTGTGATTCTGTCCTATATTATCTTTGTTCAAAAGAGCATCATACCAATCGGTCCGATATCCCCAATCTTTAGCCCGATTTTTTTCTACAAATTCTTCAGGAGAAAGTATATCCGGCCTTTTAGCTACAGCATCATGTTCTAAATAGGAGTCGTATGAAATAGATACCTTTCCAGCTTTTCCTTGTTTTGTTTGCACCAAGATAACACCATTTGCGGCACGCGAACCATAGATTGCAGCAGCTGAACCGTCTTTTAGTACAGTAATGGATTCTATATCCTGCTGTGCTAGGTTTCGTAGGTCTCCTCCCGGCATTCCATCAATAACAATAAGAGGACTATTCCCTGCCTTCATTGATGATGCTCCGCGCACCTGCATATTAGTAGAGCGATTAGGATCGGCTGCTGCTGAATTCGACATAGATAATCCAGCCACTTTACCGTCTATCATTTGCATCGGACTATTGGAAGCCCCCTGAAGGAAATCCTTGCTTTTAACACTTGTTACAGCTGTAGTCAAATCCTTTTTTACTGTACTACCATATCCAACTACCACTACATCTTGTAAGACTTTTACATTTTCCTGCATTATTACATTTATTTCTTCTCTTCCATCAGCTGATATTTCTTGAGGAAGAAAGCCTACGAAAGAGTATGAAAGAACTGATTTTCCATTAGGTATACGTATTGAGTATGCTCCGTCAATATCAGATACGGTTCCTGTAGTAGTACCTTTAACAACTATACTTACTCCTGTGAGAGGTTCTCCATTTTCGTCTTTTATGACACCTTTTACTGTTACATTATCTTGATTAATACCACTACTTTCATTCTTTTTGTTAATATGGACGGGGGAAGCAGTCGCTTGTGCAAACTGAAAGAAAAAGAGTATGAATAAACAAAAAAATGTACGAATACAATAACACTTAGAATAGTCTTTGATAATTTTATCTACAAATTTTCCCATAATGTGTGTTTTTAGTTAACTGAAATAATGATTTTTCTTTAATGAGGTATCCAGACCTCATTATGCGTGGCATTAGAAATAATTGATTAGTGTACTCTTCATGTGGTTAAAAATGTTTAATAAGTTAATAATTATGAATAAAAAGTGGTATTCAGGTTTTAAGGATATATAAAAACCCTGTCTCAAAGTATTCTAATACTCCGAAACAGGGTAAATTTTATTATCATGAAATAATCAGCTACAGATACTCTTTTTACTATCTGTTCTGATAAAAAACAGTTATTTTTTGTTATATGCTCTCTCTCTCTCTCTCTCTCTCTCTCTCTCTCTCTCTCTCTCTCTCTCTCTCTC
>NZ_JAEPKU010000239.1 GCF_016652235.1 Dysgonomonas sp. Marseille-P4677 | reverse complement strand
ACCCATACCTAAGAAACCACCTCCGGCAGCTCCATCCGCCGCCTGTAATAATACATTTAAAAAAGTCATAATAGTTCTTTAATATTTAATTTATATTATTCTTGATCTAATTTTCTCTATAAATACATTACAAATATAAATCATTATTTTGAAATAGTATTAAATGAGAAATATCATAAAATATTATTATTTCTTAATAATTTTTTTTTCTTCTTTGAGTTCCTTTACTATTGCATCTAAAATACCGTTGATAAATGATGCACTTTTTGCTGTACTATAAGACTTAGCAATATCAATATACTCATTTAAAGTAACGCTGATAGGAATGGAAGGGAAAGTTACAATTTCAGCTATTGCTATTTGCATAATAACCATATCCATAAGGGCAATACGCTCCGATTCCCAATTTTGAGTATATTTATCAATGAGTTGTCGATACTCTTTTCCATCAAATAATGATTCTCTCAATAACTTAACGGCAAATTCTCTATCAGTATCATCTTTAAACATCGGTAATAAATCTTGCTCTGCACCTTTTTCCTCTTCAAAACGCTTAATAGTTTTAAGGACAAATGATTCTATAATCTCTATATCATCATTCCAGTATAGACTTTCATCTTCAAGAATCGTATATAAATCCTCTTCTGTACAAATAATATGCTTAAATATCTTACGCCAGAATTCACGATCATCATTATAATCTTGAAGATCATTTGCCGCATAATCTTTATAGACATCCGAATTCAGAATATTATCCAATACCTTTTTCAGAAAGGCCTCATGATCGTACCATGAGAAAGGTCTCTCTGATAGATATTTTTCTAATTGCTTATTCCTCCGTAATTGGCTTATAAACTTATTGTTTAATAGCTTAATATTAGGTCTAATATCTTCTTCTGACGGCAATAGCTTTGCTTTGCGAGCATCGACCTTCTGAGCATATGTATCGGTCAACTCAACCAAAAGAGATAACAAGTAAAAATACAAATCATAGGATTTTTGAAGACTGAATAGTAATTCATTTTCAGCTTTTCGTAAATCAGTAGTTTCACCTTGACTACAAGAGAAAAGTATCTGAACAACTCTGATACGGATAAGAACGCGGTTTATCATTTTTACATCAAATGTTTCAATGTGCAAAATTAAACATTTTTTCCGAATACAATAACATTTTAGGTAAGAGTTCATAATAAGTTATAAACGAACTATAGGATAATCAAAACATCAATTCATAATAAATCAACATGGCATAGTTCTTGTTATATTTATTAATAAATATTTATTCTCAACACATTAAGATATGCAGAGGAATAAACTGAACAATAAAGATAATCAAGGTATAATAAGCAAAACACTGGACTGGGCATATTCAAAAGCCGTGGTAGGCTTTACCGGAGTAGACTCGGCCTATGATCTGGGTAATAGCTACTTGTTACAAAACGGAACATTAGAACAACAAGTGGATTCTCTTATAAAATGGCAAGTAGCAAAAGCTGCATCCAGCGGATTTGTTACAGGTTTAGGAGGAGTAATGGTTATGCCGCTTACTGTACCGGCAAATATAGCAAGCGTTATATATGTTCAGATACGCATGATAACTGCCATTGCCTATATGGGGGGACATGATATAAAAGACGACAGAGTAAAATCTCTTGTCTATATATGCATGGTAGGAAATGGAGCTAAGGAATTACTAAAAGACCTGAGTATCAAAGCCAGTGAGAAAATGCTCTCTAAGATATTAGAGAAAGTTAGTGCTAAATTAGCAGCAAAGGCAGGAACGAAAGGTATCGCCTCGGCGGGGAAGGCTATCCCTATACTTGGGGGTGTTGTCGGGGGATCATACGATGCTGTTTCTACAAAGATTGTTGGCAAAGTAGCAAAACGTATTTTTATAGATAAACCTGAAGTAATCGAATCGGAAGAAGATGATAAATCTAAAGAATAATAATAGTTTTATCATAATAAATAAAAAAGCAACCTTGACAAGGTTGCTTTTTTACTATTAATAATATTTTATTAGTAACGTGCTGCTACAGCATCCCAATCGATAATTTTCCATAATTCGGCAAGATGATCTGCACGACGATTTTGATAATCGAGATAGTAAGCATGTTCCCATACATCAAATCCCAAAAGCGGAGTTAAACCTTTAGTGATAGGGTTTCCTGCATTTGGCTCTTTTGTTATTTCAAGATTTCCTGCATTATCTTTTGCCAACCATACCCATCCTGAACCAAACACAGCGGTACCGGCAGCAACAAACTCTTTTTTGAAGTTCTCAAACGAACCCCATTTTGCAGCAATGGCTTCCGCTAATTTACCTTTAGGTTCACCTCCGCCTTTAGGACTGAAAGATAAGAAGTATATATTGTGATTCAATGTCTGACCTGCATTATTAAAAATGGCACCATCACTTTCTTTAACGATAGTTTCAAGGTCAGCATTTTCAAACTTAGTTCCAGGAACAAGATTGTTCAGATTTGTAATATAAGTTTGGAGATGTTTTCCGTAATGTAACTCTATAG
>NZ_JAEPKU010000238.1 GCF_016652235.1 Dysgonomonas sp. Marseille-P4677 | reverse complement strand
TCTTAATATATGCTTTTAAATTTTCTTTCATGGACTATTGTCTTCTTCATGCTTTTTAGCTTTGGAGATATAATGCTCATGATTTATAATAAAATTTGTAAGCAAAGCGAAATTTATAATCCTTTAGATAAATTAATGCTGGGATTATGTTCTTTAGTAATTCCGCTGTCTATTTGGTCTTTATGGCTTCCTTCTAACGATTTGTTTCTGTCTATAGCCTTGTTTACAAGTATGGCTTATTGGACTATATTTCATAAAAGAGCATATAGAATATTGAAAGAAATAAGATCGTCGATAAAAGACCGTTTTTTACCTTTCGAGTCTATTCTTATTGTTTTATTTATTTTATTTTCTCTCTATTTTTTTAGTTGGCAGCAGGATGTATATGATTCAGCTTTCTATCATTATCAGAATATAAGATGGAATGAAGAGTATGCCGTTGTTCCCGGTGTTGCTAATTTAGATGATCGATTTGGGTTCAATTCGAATTACTTCTTGTTAAGTGCAATATTTACTTTTCGCTTTGTATTGTCAGAGGCTATTTATCCGCTTCAGCAATTGATCGTTACGGGAATAGGTTGCTGGGTATTATGCGAATTGTTTGTTTCTAAATATGATGTTAAACGAATATTCATATTAATATCATATGTACTTTTGTTTTGGGTTTCTATTTATTTTCTAGGAAATACCTCTACTGATATATTGCCTAATTTCATTATATTTTATATTATAGCTAGGATTGTCTTATATCCAGACGCCTTGAAGACGAGATACATATTGCTGTTCATATTACCTGTGTTTCTAGTTACATGTAAAATGTCTATTTTTCCTATTGGTCTGACAAGTTTTTATTTGCTTTATTATCTTATAAAACAGAGAAAGTATAAAGTCGTAATCTTTTTATGTACGCTAAGTCTTGTTATATTGATTCCGTGGCTGATTAGGAATGTTATAATTTCAGGTTATCTAGTGTATCCGTTATATCAGATTGATTTATTTTCTTTTGATTGGAAAGTGCCTCGTGAGATCGCCATAAAAGAAAAGGATTATATTGGGGGTATAGGCTATTATTTCTTTCGGATAGCATTGCGTTATCCACATATGAGCGAGAGAGATCCCCTGCCTATAAATATTCTGACAGATATCATATACTTGCTAGTTGTTATAAGCTTATTCTTTACTCTTTACTATCTGTGGAAGAGGCCAAGGAAAGTGGAAGTTCACTTATGTTTGATATATCTTATATCTGTCTCTACTATAATAATTTGGGCTGTTGGAGGTCCTGATATACGTTTTATTGTTGGGGTGTTATGCGCTGTTATATTTGTGGGTGGTATACTATACTTTTATGAAAAGAAAAAATATCTGCCATTTGTAGGTAAATCCCTTTCTTTTTTATTCGTTCTTAGTCTTGCGTTGTGGACTACGATGAGATATTGCAATTTTTATCAACAGACAGACATTCTAAAAGTTGAGTTAACCTCTCATCTGTTGATGAAGCCATATTCAGTGAGAGACCAACAAAAGGCGAATGGTATAGATGTATTAAAAAGCTTTGAGATATACCAAATCAATAACAACCAGAACATTTGGGTTAGCCCAGGCTTACCTTACGATATGGAGTTGCCGGCGAGCATAGCAAGTCATTATGCAAAATTTTTACCGTTAGAATGTATTGAAGCTAGAGGGAACTCTATTCAGGATGGATATAGGGTTAAGGATAGATGTGTAACAAATAAGTAATACTAATACAAACTACATGTTAGCAATATTTTTTTCCTGGATAATAATTTCATTCATCCTATTCTCTATGGGTAGTGTGTTGATAAAACTGTATAATTATTTTCTTAATCGTGATGAACAATATAATTTTTTGGAAATTAGTTTTCTGGGTTTGATGACACTATCAATACCACTATCAATATGGTCTTTAAAATTTCCTTCAAATCATTGTTTCTTATTGCTTTGCTTTGTATTGAGTGTAATGTATATTGTCTATGATAGACGTAAATTATTAGGATTTATCATTGACTTAAAGGGAAATATAGTTGGTTTACCATTCAAAATAATTGGGCCTATAGTTCTATTCTTTATTATTTTTCTTATGTCTTCCTCCTGGTTGGAGGGAATAGGAGATGCGTTGTATTATCATCATCAGAATATACGTTGGAATGAAGAGTATGCAGTTGTTCCGGGTTTGGGAAATTTAGATGATAAATTTGCATTCAATTCTCAATATCTGCTTCTTAGCGCAATATTTACTTTTCGTTTCTTATTCGGTGAAGCTTTATATCCCTTAATACCTTTGTTAGTTATTTATATTATGGGATGGTTGTTTATTGAGCTGTTCAATTCTAAAGTTGAAAGAAAAAGGGTAATCGTATTCATCTCGTTTCTAGTGTTTATTTTACTTTCGATTAATACTTTTTTCGGTACATCTACAGACTTATTACCTAACCTATTAGCCTTTTATATTATTGCTAAAATAATTTTTTATCCGGATATTCTTAATAAGAATAAAATTCTTTTCTTCGTTTTGCCCTTGTTTATGATATTATGTAAA
>NZ_JAEPKU010000237.1 GCF_016652235.1 Dysgonomonas sp. Marseille-P4677 | reverse complement strand
GTTATATATTTTTTTGTTTAATACAATATTGTGTGCGCACACAATATTGTATTAAACAAAAATTCTATTTATTATATATCTAAAAATAAGTTGTTTGTACTATTTTGTTATTTAAAAAAATGTTCTAAAACATAATGATAGTATTGTTAAATTTTAGTGAGATACAGCTTTTAGTCCAACTACAGATGCAATCAGAGTGCAAATAAAGAATATGCGCATAATACTGGTAGGTTCTTTAAATACAAATATACCAACTAATACTGTGCCTGCTGCTCCAATCCCAGTAAAGACAGCGTAGGCCGTACCCATTGGTATGGATTGAGTCGCTTTGATTAATAATCCCATACCTAAGATCAGGCAAATGGCAAAACTGAGATACCAATAACCTGATTCTGGTGTAGGAGATACCTTTGCTTTAGATATGCTAAATGTAAAGCCTACTTCAAAAAAACTTGCTAGTAATAAATATACCCAACTCATAATGATTTTATTTTAAATTATTATATACTTATTGAATGATTGTTCAATTGTTGTCAAAAAAAAATTATTTAAGTAACTCTATATAGTGATATAACGTATTTTCTAAATCTTTTACTATAGTTTTTCCATCATGACTGAAGATGCTTTGAAACCAAATACCATCAGTTAGCGTAAATAGTTGCTTGGCACAGATTTTAATATCTATGTCTTTCCTAATCTTATTTTGTAAAAGACTATTCGTTAATGAATATTCCCATGCTGTACGTTCTTTTTCCACGATTAAACGATAGTTATCTCTGAATATGCTGTCTCGTTGCATAACCTGATAGAAAAGAAAATGGTAATTTAAGATTGATGGATATGATATATCTTCATTTTCCTGAACAATATCTGATATTATAGTACTGATTTTATTAAATCTGTTACACATAAAGTTTACAAATTCAAGTGCATTATAATCTTTTATTTCCCGAAGATCAAAGTCAAATATTTGTACAAAATATTTCTCTGTTACTCTTATGAATAGATCTTCCTTATTCCTGAAATAATGATATAGGAGCCCTCTGGAAAGATTTGTTGCTTTTTGTATATCCGTTATTGATACCGCATCGAATCCTTTTAATAATAAGAGACTAAATGTTTTTTTTAAAATTAATTCTTCTGTATTCATTGAATTTAATTGAATGATCGTTCAACAAAGGTATAATGTTTTTATGGTTATGGCAAATAATAAAAGGGATTATTAAGCTCTTATAGAATTCTTAACAATTGTTGCGAGATAAATGTTAGCCAATATATTTGATATTCCGAACCATATTTTTGCTGTATTAGTTGTATGTATAAAGAAAAAGAAGCCTCGCAAATATTATGCAAAGGCTTCTTCAGCAACTATAATAAAAAACACTAGACTTAGCTCACGCTAATTTTATTTCTTTATCTAAATATACATCTTGTATTGTATTAATCAATTCAACCCCTTCTTTCATTGGCTTTTGGAATGCTTTACGTCCACAGATTAAGCCCATTCCTCCGGCACGTTTGTTTACTACAGCGGTATAAACAGCATCTTTGAGATCGGAACTACCATGAGATTCTCCTCCGGAGTTAATTAGCCCAACACGTCCCATATATCCGTTTGCTACTTGATAGCGGCATAAATCAATGGGATGATCACTCGCCAGTTCTGTATACATTCGTTCATCCCATTTAGAGAAATTGATTGCTTTAAATCCTCCATTGCAATTTGGAAGTTTTTGCTTTACAATATCTGCTTTTATAGTTACACCAATATGGTTGGCTTGGCTAGTCAAATCAGCTGCACTATCATAGTCAATACCATCTTTTTTGAAATTACTGTTTCTTAAGTAGCACCACAAAATTGTAACCATTCCTAGTTCATGAGCATACTCGAATGCTTTAGATATATCAACAATTTGACGACGACTTTGTTCGGATCCGAAATATATAGTTGCCCCAATTGCAGATGCTCCCATATTCCAAGCTTCCTTAATTGTACCAAACAATACCTGATCGTAAGTTGTAGGATAGGAGAGTAGTTCATTATGGTTGATTTTCACAATAAATGGAATTTTATGAGCATACTTTCTAGCTACAGAACCGAGTATTCCATAAGTGGAGGCTACTGCGCTACATCCACTTTCAATGGCTAATTTTATAATGTTTTCAGAGTCGAAATATATAGGGTTTGGTGCGAAAGATGCACCTGCACTATGTTCAATATCTTGATCGACAGGTAGTATTGATAAATATCCTGTATTAGCTAATCGTCCATGGCTAAATAAACGTTGTAAGCTGTTTAACGTCGGAATATTACGATCCGAATCTATCCATATATTGTCAATGAAATTGGCTTCGGGTGCATGGATTAACGATTTGTCAATGGTTTTGCTTACATGCTCTAACAAGTATTGGCTCTGATCGGCCAAAATGTTTGTAATTTTAGAATTTATCATAATGATATAGTTTAATGTTTTGTGCCAAAAACTAAATATTCTTTCACTACTTTATCTATTAATATATAGAACAAAATAGCTTAGTTTTAGTTTTTAGACATAGGGTTGTTTAATACCTTTTAGAAAGGTTTTTTAACA
>NZ_JAEPKU010000236.1 GCF_016652235.1 Dysgonomonas sp. Marseille-P4677 | reverse complement strand
CTTTTGTTAATATTATTATTTTTGCATTTTAGAATAACCGCTAACAAGTAAATTAACGGAGAGAAGTAAACATATTATCCATAAAACAATCTGATACTGATAGTATAAGATAGAATGGAGATAAACTTATCCTAAACTGTTACAATGTCGCTAAACGCTATTGTCAAACAATCGAAGATGTGGAATCCTTGGCATGGCTGTCATAAGCTAAGCGAAGGGTGTAAACATTGTTATGTCTATCGTGGAGATACAAAAAGAGGTATTGATAGTTCCATAGTAAATAAAACTCAAAATTTTGATTTACCTATTCAAAAGAAACGAAACGGAGAGTATAAAATACCTCCGGAAACAATGGTTTATACTTGTTTTACTTCAGACTTCCTTTTAGAAGACGCAGATGAGTGGAGGATTGAAGCATGGGAAATGATGAGACTGCGGTATGACCTCCATTTTATGATAATAACCAAACGAATTGATCGTTTACAAGATCTTTTACCCGATGATTGGAAGGATGGTTATGATAATGTAACTATATGCTGTACTATTGAGAATCAGGATCGAGCCAATTTCCGTTTACCAATTTATAAGGAATCACTTATCAAACATAAAATTATTATCTGTGAACCTCTTTTAGAAAATATTGATCTAAGACAATATAATATTGGCTCATGGGTGGAGCAGGTTGTAGTAGGAGGAGAATCGGGCAAAGATGCGCGTGAATGTAATTTCGATTGGGTAATCGAACTGCAAAGTTTATGTATTGAGCAAAATGTTTCCTTCTGGTTTAAGCAAACAGGAACTAAGTTTATCAAAGATGAACGACAATTTCTTATTCAAAGAAGATTGCAACATGCACAAGCCAGAAAAGCAAGTATCAATTATATTGCAAAAACTAGATATTAGGAATATTATGAAAGAAATTTTGATGCTATCCTAAAAGAATCTATTGGAGGTATCGTTGAATGTACACCTTAATTATAATTAATTTTCCATTAATTTTATTGTATTCCCAAAATATTGTAATTGCTCATCTTTATTTCAAATGTTTATCTAATTCCTCTTTAAGTTTGTCAATATTACTTGGGCGAGATAGATTTCTCTCTAAGATATTACCATTTTTGTCCAAAAGTATATAATGAGGGACGCCAATACCCTTGCCCTCATATAACTTTTTATTGATATATGTTACCAAGTTGTTATTCGCTCTTAGATGATAACCATTCAGATTGAATGCTTTAGTTTTTTCTTTCCAAGCAATATCATTTTTATCATCATCAAAAGAAATATAAACAGGGATGATATCTTTATAATTCAATAACAGTTTGTTAATCTTATCTCTATGTTTAAATTCTTCGATGCAAGGTCCACACCATGTAGCCCACATATCGATGTAGAGAACTTTTTGGTCAAGATCGTCGATCTTACTGAGTTCTTCGAGCGTATTGATTATGTTTTCTATATACTTTACCCCACTGATATCTGCATTCATAGAAAGCAATAATTTATTGCGTTTCTCTTTTATATATGGAAGAAAAGTATTTTGAGAACGAATTTCTGATATATGATTAATAAATGTTGAATCTCCTCTAATTACAGCATTTTCATAATTATCTAGTAGTTCTAGGGAAAGAAGTTTGTATTGAATTTCTTCCGGTGCTATTAAATATCCGAGTTTGTTCGAACTTAGATGATTCGCCCAAATGTTTTTAGAGAATAAATTTTCTTTATCTGTTTCATCCAGATGTCTGTATTTGTTAGTGTAAAAGACGGCTAAGGAGCTTCTACCTAAATTATATTTCAGGATATCCCCAGAATCTATCATTGGAGATATTTTGTCTAAGATTCCATTTATTAAGTTTTCTACTTTTACAGAATCTTGTTCGTTCACTTTTGTTGGTACACTATCTAAATATCTGGATCGATATATTTCAATTCCTAGACAAGTAGTTAATGTGTGAAATTCATTCTTGAGAATATCTGAAAATTTAGGCGATATCACATCCTCAGCAACAAGACAGTCCAAGGTATCTGATAATACGGAGTAGTGCTTTTCAATTAATAGAGAAAAATCTTCAAAGTTGGACTCAGCAGGAAAAGTGAATAATGAGCCTATGAAAGGTTGAATAATATCTTTTTTATAGCTATTTGTATAAAATTCGACTTCTGTTTTATCTGCACCTGCAAACTCAATCTGATGGTCTCCTTTGTATTTTATTATCAAATGACTACCCTCCTTTATTGGAAAATAGGCTCTTCCTCCATCGTGAAAAGAACAATCCATAAATTGGAAATCGTTTAGATTCCAACTATAAACACAGCTTCCTGTAGTATCAGTATCAATCTCATCAGTTAGCCTACTAGTATAGGTATTATCAATTTCTTTGCTTATGCCAATCGTGACATTTGCTTTGGTATTGAAGACAATAGTTGTATTTTGTCCCAAAGCACTTGATATGCCCAAAAACAAGCCTCCAATAATTATGAGATTTATCGATTTTTGCCGATTATCTCTAATGTGCATTTTACAATAAATAAATTTAAGCATGTTGTCTAAGGTTGTTAATGTGTAATTCATAATTTCTTTCTTTAATTATTATACAACTGTACTATAT
>NZ_JAEPKU010000235.1 GCF_016652235.1 Dysgonomonas sp. Marseille-P4677 | reverse complement strand
GTTATTCACTTTTAGTCATTTTCTTTAAATTTTTATTATAAAAATTAATCGGAAGATCGCCCTATATATCGTTTTGATAGGATAAATAGATAAAAATAAGCTAAATCAAATGCATAAAACATAATATTAACCATATTTAACACCAACAATCTATCATTTTGTCATATTTTGTTTGTTTGAGAGTAAAAAACAGCCTATATTTGCAATACTAAATTATTAAATCATGAAAGCAAAAAATCTATTCTCGTTATTAGCTGTTTTATTCTTATCAGCAAGCATTTATGCTAACACTCCAGAAACAGTCACATTCAGTAATGTGGAAAAAACAGAGAGCGGGTGTGTAAAAGAATTTATCTTTTGTGATAAAAACACAAATACACCATTAAGTAAAACTGTATATCGCTATGATGCAGAGGAACGTATGCAAGAAAAAGCGACCTATGAATGGAATGATTCGAAAGGCTGGATAGGAATACAAAAGTATGATTACACATACGATAACAACAACCAACCTACTCCAAAGCTAACAAAATGGAATAGCAAAACCAACGACTGGGCGTCACAGCCAATAAAATAAACACTAGAAACAAATTCATACAAAACTAAACTCCAGTACTAATTATTTAGTACCAAAGAAAAAAAGGCCGGATATCGATTGATATCCGGCCTTTTCGATTTAAATTGAATTAATTTATAATTATAGTTGTAACCATTTTCATTCCTTTTACGTCATAATATATGAAAGCGCTTAAATAATTTATACAGTTGAACCTATTAAATATGCAAAAATGAAAACAATAATTTTATTTATAATAACATTGGCATTTATCTTGTCAGGGAACCTTTATTCTCAAAATATAAGCTCTATCAAAGAAAACATTGAAAACAACGGCTATAAAACAAAAGAATACATATGTACCTATAAATCTAAGACGGATGCTAAAACAATCTTCCGATACAATCCATTGGGAAGGATCATTGAACGTACCTTCTATTTAAAAGAAAATACATCAAACTGGATTCCAATTCAAAAGCATACTTATGAATACAATACCGAAGGTAAAATATCCAATATTATGCTCACAAAATGGAATCAAAGCAGCAAAGAATGGGAGAGCAAATCTTTGTATCTCATCCATCTATACAGTGAAGGTCAGGTAATTGTACACCAAATAGAGAAAGATACAAATACAAATAGGCTTATAACTCAGAGATAATACAATACACAATTGCTCTAAAAAAGGCCTCGAGTTCGGAAACAAGCTCTCGAGGCTTTTTCGTTATGAAGAAACCAATCCCATTTAGGTTTAAACTAAATAAGTAATCAAATTAGTTAGAATAAATCCGTATCTTTGCAGGTATTTTAACTAAAAGTCATGAAATCTAAAGTATTATTAGCCACAGCTATTACTGCATTAAGCTTAAGCTCATGCATTAAGGATGAACCTCTTGGAAAAGAGACTGATATAGTCTCTTTCAAGATAGAAGGTGATGAATATGTATCAAGTGATATATCAGAAACTACAGTTAGTGTTATAGTAACCGAATATGCGGACTTATTAAATATTATTCCGCAAATAGAAGTATCACAAGGTGCAACGATATCGCCTGAATCGGGAGTTAAACAAGATTTTTCTGAAGGTCCTGTAACTTATCGAATTACTTCAGAAGATAAGAAGTATTGGAAAGATTATACAGTATCATTTATCAAGCCTGCATTATTAAATCTAGTTTTTGATTTCGAAAATTGGGAGGAATCGAAACAGGGATTTTATAATATGATGCTGAAAGACAATAATAACAAATTGATTAAACTCTGGGATTCGGGGAATCCGGGAATAGCATTTGTCAATAAGGGTGAGTTTGCAACGGCACCTACAAGTGATGCTTACAAAGGAAATTATGCGGCAAAACTGGAAACATTGGAAGGGAATATTAATTTTGTAAATCTCAAAATACCAATCTTCAGTGGGTCTTTATTTTACGGAAACTTCACCTTAGATCACGGAATCGGAGAACCTCGGAAATGCTTAATGCTAGGACAGTATTATCCAAGCTCGATAGGCAAACCTTTAAAATTTACAGGTTATTACAAATATAAGCCGGGAAGCAAATATGTCTATCTTGACAGTAACAACAATGTACAAACTACAACAAGTATAAAAGATGAAATGTCTATTTATGCTGTTTTATTCAAAGTTGACAAAAAAGAAGCCGCTAAAACATACTTGGACGGAATAACAATTATGGATTCTGAAAAGATTGTCGCCAGAGCTGACTGGAAACCCGAAACAGCCTCAATCACCGACAAGCCCGCCGAAGAAGGAAAAGGATTCACCAGATTTGAAATACCTTTTATATATAAAGAAGGAGAAGAACTGGATTTCGAAAATTATATATATAAGATTACTATACTCTTTGCTTCCAGCAAAGATGGGAATGAGTATAAAGGGGCAATAGGCAGCACACTGATTGTAGATGAAGTAGAAATTATCAGCGAGACCCCTATAATTGAGGAATAATCATAAAACAAAGAAATCGATGAAAAGTAAAATACTTATTATATTAATTATATTGACCACTTTGAGTTCAAATATACTAGCTGATGAAGGAAATGACAAGAAAAAGACTTTAGACTGGTATCTTAACTTAGGGGTGAATATCGGTGGTTCGATGCCTGTACCTCTGCCCGAAGAGGTGAGAAAGATAAACGATTACAATCCAAAAATAAATCCTCATATAGGTATATCTACCATATAT
>NZ_JAEPKU010000234.1 GCF_016652235.1 Dysgonomonas sp. Marseille-P4677 | reverse complement strand
AATTAATATAAAGCCCTAAAATTAGTAAAAAACAGCAAATATATAATTAAATCAAATAAACTATACAAAAAATAAAAGGTGATTATTACAAAAATAAAATCCTCCGATTATATGAAATAACCGGAGGATTTTAGATAATATCTTATTTAGTTACTGTATATTTTCATCATCAGGTAACCCTAAGTCATAAGAAGCCTCACTACTATTCAATTGGTCATGTAGTCCATACTTGCTTACCAACTGAGATATTTCAGGATCCAGAGGCGCACGATATGCTTTAGTCGGATCTAACTCACATGATCTAAGTAGATGCTGTATGGCTTTATTTTCATCATTTGCCCGTATGGCCAGTATTGCTCTCAAATATTCAGTATTACTTGTTTCTTTCAATTTATCTAGCAACTCCAAGGCTTTGGCATTGTATCCCATACAAACAAGACATAAAGCTGTATTATAATCAGGGTAATTAGATAATATATCCAAGGCTTTCCAATATTCTCTGTCTTGCAATAATTTAAGGGCTTTTGCATAGTCAGGACGAACTTCTTTATTAACTGTTATTTCATCTGCCATATCAGGACGAGTCATATTGAATGTTAGCTCAGCTTTATTCAATAAAGGATAGATAGAATCACGAATTATCTTGAAATCTTCCGGATAAGCCTTTTTTAACTCTGATTCACATTGATCTGGATTGACAGCCTGTGTCAACATATCTAATATTTCAGCTTTATTAGGCATGTCTGTTCTTTTTACAATCAGCTTGGCCATTGTATTCCAATCCTCGCCACTAAAACGAGTCTTGAGTATCATATTCATTTCATATTCATCGTCACTTAAAACTCTTGTAAAATAATTTTTCAAGGCTTCAGCACGCTTCATCGATAATTCAATATTTTTATCATAAGAGCCATCCAAAGCTGTAGTTACTCTGATAACAACACTATCCATAAACAGTTTACCTTCTCCTGTAAATGTACGATATGTATTTACAACTTTATCAATTTCAGCCTTATTATCTTTATAATTTATATTGAACGTTGATTTTCCTGTTGCGAACTTAGGATAAACAGTCATACTATTGTACACATCACGATGTACTGTAGTAGTCTTCACTATAAGAGAAGAATCTACCAGTTGTGATAAAGAAGATATAAAATATGACAAAGTATCTGACTGTGGCTGTATAAATTGACTACGATCAATCGCATCAATAGTTGTAGACATAGTTAAACGAAGCCTTTTCATGCCCGGAGATACAGGATAATCTTGCTTATAATAATAAACGAATTGTTGATCGGTCTGTATAACACTATCGAGACGGACATTAGTTTCGTATGGAAAAACAATCAATTCTTTTCTTTTTTCCTCTTGCCTTTCTTTTTTCATTTCATTGAGAGCTATTTGCTCAAACATATAGCGACTTTGCGCAATCTCAATAGAATCTTGATCTGTTAAAGCCTGATTCTTTATCTGTTTCATCTTGCGACCTTCCCTGTATATGTCTCTAAATCTCTCTGGAACATGATTCATGTCCTCTCCATCAAGGACAAGAGTTTTCATATTTTTATCAAATCCTTTCATATAACGGGCATAAGCTCCGACTGTGTCTTTCCCGGTAGCCCAATCTCGCATAACCTGTTCCTTTGCTCTATTGGAATATTCTTTGTAGAAATCTAAACGATAATCATTCTTTTGCTCTACAATCTGTTTGCCTTTCTTCAAATCTCCCGGTTTAGGCACATTCTTCATATAGCGAGCAAAGAATCCTGTTGTATCTTTCCCTTTTGCAACCTCTTTCATTGCCTTTTCACGTGCTTTACGAACATTCTCGTAATATATTTTTTTATCACGTGCCGTTTGCTTTGCAGTCTGCATTGCCTCAACATCATCTTTAGTCGATTTCCATTCTTCAAAGTCTGTCTGACGACTCCACTCTTTATGATATTGTTGATAATAAAAACTTTGTTGAAAAGCAATATCATCCATCACACCTTTATGATCCACAAATACACTATCATACTTAGATTCATCTACTATAGATTTTACATAAGCATCATAATCGGCATATGCCTGTTTTTGTTTATCAGAAAAAGTCTGACCTTTGATTACAACTTCCTTCAAAGGAACAATAGAATCATTGTGTAACAATTTGGGAGCAAGTGTCACTCTAAAATTAGGGGAAAGCAACTCTTTTGGAACTCGTATTACAAAGTCAACATTAACCCTACCATTTTGCTCGGGGGTAAAGCGAGATTTAGCTGTTACAACTACTTCATTCAAATGCTGAACTTCGTTCAGATTAGTCACCTTATCTTCTCCCGTATTGGAACTAATTATCTCAGGGTTTACATAAGTGACTTGTTCTGATATGACAGCCGCACTTTTTTTACCATCTTTATCTACAATAGGTAATTCTATACTAGAACGCTTCGACTGCATAAATAAATCTTTAATTAATGCATCATCTTTAGTTTCCTTGACCTTTATTTTTACAGGTACAATAATATTACCTGCATTAGGATCACGAGACGCACGAATTTCACGAACTGAATGCGAAGCGGCACATGAAATCATTACAGTAAGTGCCATTATTGCAAAAGGCAACGCACAAATAATCAAAAACCTAGAAGATTGTTTGGAAGTCTTTTTTTTCATATAAATATTTTTATCTCTAAATGAAAGTTGTCGTAAAGTTTGTATTATTAAAAACGGTCCAAAGATAGGAATTTATAATAATAATTCTATATATCAGACCTTTATTTTTCGACCAAACCATATTCCCAACATCTAATTTTAACAAATACATGTTTTATTAACATTCAATAATAAAATT
>NZ_JAEPKU010000233.1 GCF_016652235.1 Dysgonomonas sp. Marseille-P4677 | reverse complement strand
ATGTTATTGGGAATCTATCAAGCTTTGTTAACAAAAATTCAACGTATTCGCAAATAGGAGATATGCGAAATCCAATATTCAGATGTGAGATTTACTGCATTTAATAATTAAATGTTGCGATATTATTAGGGGCTAAGGGTAGTTTCTATATTGAATTATAGAATTTTATATGAAACGATTTTACTGTATACTTCTTATTCTTTTATTTACTCAATTCTCTTTTTCTCAAGGTCTGAAATTTAAGGGAAATGAACAGCCTATCGATAAACGGACATCGTATAATGTCTTTAAAGATAAATCATATGCATTTTCATCTTATTTCAATATTGAATTCAGATTCTCTTTAAATCCTCCTACCCATATAGGGTATATTATTCGTATTAAGAATGAAAAATCGAATACAATATATAATCTGTTTTACGATGGACAGGGGGAAAACTTAATTTTTAAATTTAATGAAGAGGGTAAGAGCAGTTTGATTACCGCTGAAATGAACAAAGATGAATTACTCAAAAGAGATTGGTTTAAGATGGCAATATCGTTCGACCTGCAAAATGATTCAATAAAGCTTACTATCAATAATAAGGTTTTCAGTGTAGGACAAACAGGACTCCCAAATAAGTACTATCCTATAATAGTTTTTGGTAAAAGTGATCATATCATAGACGTTCCATCTTTTGCGATCAAGGATCTTATTGTCGGTAATGATAAGAAATATTCTTTTGCTTTAAAAGAGAACGAAGGAGAAGTGGTGCATGACCAAAATGGCAATAGTATAGGGTTTGTTTCCGAGCCGGAATGGTTAATAAATGAAGCATATCATTGGAGTTTTAAGGCTTTATTTAAGTCTAAAACTATTGCCGGAGCAAATTATAATCCGGAAAGGGAGGAAGTCTATTATTTTAATAGCGACTCGATATTTAGATATAATGTAAGATCCGGAGAAAGTACAAAGCAAGCGTTTATTGGCAAATGCCCTATCAAACTAGTATTAGGTACGAATTTTGTTGATACGAAAAACAGCAAGCTCTATGCCTATGAGGTTCATTATAACAATCCCTATGATGGCCCATCTATGGCTAGCTTAGACTTGAATACTTATATGTGGACTCCGGAAACTTCTGTAAGATTACCCATACAATTACACCATCATACTTCTTATTTAGATACTTCTGAAAATAAATATACCATATTCGGCGGATTCGGTAATATGCGCTATAGTGAAAATTTTTATTCTTTCGATTTAGATTCGAAGGAGTGGAATATTTCCAATTTTGATGGAGATACCATATTCCCACGGTATTTTTCATCTATGGGATATTTAAAGGCAACAAATTCTCTATATGTGTTTGGAGGAATGGGAAACGAATCAGGGGAACAAGTTGTTGGACGTAAATACTTTTATGACCTACATAAGGTAGATCTCACGACAAAGCGCATTACAAAATTATGGGAGATTCCATGGAATAATGACAATGTTGTTCCTGTTAGAGGAATGGTTATACTGAATGATTCCTGCTTCTACACATTGTGCTATCCGGAACATTTCTCCGATTCTTTTCTTCGTCTATATCGATTCTCTTTAAAAGATGGAAGCTATGAAATTCTTGGTGACTCAATCCCTATACATTCTGATAGAATTACTACGAATGCCAATTTGTATTATGATGATAAACTGAAAAGTCTTTTTGCTGTCGTTCAGGAGTTTGACGATGATATTATTTCTGATCTGAAAATATATTCATTAATATTTCCACCAATCACAGCAGAACAATTAGCCGATTATGCAAAAACAGGAAATAGCAATGTACGACCTTGGCTGGTATTACTTTCGTGTATTTGCATTGCTGTTATTATATACATATTATACAAGAAATTAAAGACTAGTCATACTATTGAACAGATTATTTCTGAAACATCACAGAAACAGGATAAAAAACCGGGAAGACAAGCAAGGCCAAATTCTATTTACCTCTTTGGTGAGTTTTTAGTCCGCGACAAACATAATAGGGATATCACTTATATGTTTAGTACAAAATTACGACAGGCTTTTTGTATTATCCTGCAATACAGCACTGAAGAAGGGATTAGTTCCCAGCGCCTTAGCCATTTATTATGGCCCGATAGACCTGAAGACAAAGTGAAAAACTCTAGAGGAGTGACAATTAATCACTTACGAAAGGTCTTGGGTGAGCTCGACGGTATAGCGCTGATTTATGATAAAGGTTTTTTCAAATTAGTATATACAGCCGACTGTTATTGCGATTATTTAAGATGTTTCGAAATTATTCAGTTCCGTTCAATAGAAAGCGATAAAGAAGAATTGATAGATATACTGGCCCGCGGAAAATTCCTAAAATCGGCTGATATGCCTTTGTTCGATCTTTTTAAAGAAACAGTAGAGCATAAATTGGAGCCAGTCCTGTTGGTTGAAATGAAGAACTCTTTTGAACAGGAAAATTATCAGGCGACAATTGATCTTACAGAAGCTATATTTGATATAGATCCTATGAATGACGAAGCAATAATATATCAGGTAAAAGCTTTACTGAAATTGAAACTAAATGATGAGGCAAAAAGAAGGTATCAGATCTTCATAACCGAATATAAGAGAATGATCGGTAATAATTATCCATATACTTTTAGCGAATTATCCATCCGATAATATACAGCACTAGCACTGGCGGGAATAATGAAGGCTGAAAGTTTAAAACATCATATTGAGGTTAATAAATATCTTTTCCTCTCTTATAATAGATAATTCTCAAGTTAAATAAACCAACATCTATAAACTCTAAGTATACTTTCTCAGAGCATTATACTTAGAGTACATTATGAAATGTATGTC
>NZ_JAEPKU010000232.1 GCF_016652235.1 Dysgonomonas sp. Marseille-P4677 | reverse complement strand
TAGTGTTTAATTATAATTTAAAAGATTGATTATGAAAAAAGTAAGTTTACTTTTAGTTTTAGTTTTTGCGGCTATTACTATGTTTGCTCAAGAGAGTGGATTTAGTACTAAAGCTGGCCGTAAAGCGACTTTTGCGCGTAACGGTTTTTGGGATAACTGGTTTATCGGTGTTGGTGCTGGTGCCAATATGGTTATTGGAGACTATAACGGTGATGCAGATTTCTTAAATCGTTTTACAGTTGCTCCAACTGTTCAATTTGGTAAATGGTATAATCCTTATATTGGAGGTCGTATTAAAGTCCAAGGTGGATCTTTACACAATTTTGCCAATAATGCAACAGACATGATTCACAACAAATATTTTGCAGCAGAAGCAGATTTGATGTGGGATGTTACTAACTATTTAGGTAAATATAGCGAAAAACGTGTTTATAGCTTAATTCCTTATGTAGGTATTGGTGGTGCTATTGGCTGGGACTACAAATTAGATGATAAGACTCATCCAGGTGGAAAACAAAGAAGTTTCACTATTAATGGTGGTATTATCAACAAATTCAGATTGTCTAACAGAGTAGCTCTTGATATTGATTTATCAGCTATGTTACTAAAAGAAGCCTTTAATCATGGTGGAAGTAATTCTTATGACGGACTTGTTGCAGCTTCTGCTAGTTTAGTAGTTAAGGTTGGTAAGAAAACTGATTTCTCTGAGGCGTTACTAATGGATCAAGGTCTTATCGATGATTTGAATAATCAAATTAACAAACTTCGTCAAGAACTTAACAGACCAGTTCAAGATTGCCCTAAATGTCCAGAACCTAAGACAATTGAAAAAATTGTTGAAGTTAACAAAGGTTCATTCGTGTCTAACGTAGTATTCTTCCGTATTGGAAGTGCTAATATTGACAAGAACCAAGAAGTTAGCATCTTTAATACAGCTAAATATCTTCAAGATAATTCAAAAGCTAAAGTTAAAATCGTAGGTTACGCAGACAAGAAAACAGGTACTCCTTCTATCAATGAAAAACTTTCTGAAAAACGTGCTAAGAATGTAGCAAATGCGTTGATCAAGAAATATAACATCGATAGCAACCGTGTAACTGTAGAATGGAAAGGCGATACTGTACAACCATATGCTGAAAATGCATGGAACCGTGTTGCAATCTTCGTTGTTGAATAATTCAACCCCGAATATAAAATAAAAAAGAGAGGAAATTTCCTCTCTTTTTTATTTTATATAGATATAGTAATTTTACCTACTAATCAATTTAGTTTATTCTGCACTTTCAACCTCTTCTTCTGTCTTTTCTTCAACCTGTTCGAAGTCAATATTGGCATTGATGAGGATATTGTACCATCCTATAATTTTCTTTATATCTGTAGGGTATACTCTATCTCTGTCGAAGTCGGGTAATATTTCTAAAAAGTATTTTTTTAATTCTTCAGGTTTAGCACTCGTGTTAATAGATGCTTTTCCTCCATTTTCTTTTTGCTTAATGCTAATAAGGATATCCTTAAGAGGAGTATCATCAGTTTCTGTATAGATAGATATATCTCCCAAAGAAACCACCTTGTCGCGAGCATGAATAGGGATTTTTTTTCCATCGACAAGAGATTCCACAATAACCATATTTTTGCCACTCGAAATTAATTGATACAGTCCCGGTTTACCAGATACTGATAAGATTGTTTTAAGCATAATAATTTTTTCAGTTAGGTTTTATTATTATTGTTTTTTATTTCTTTAGTTAGGTGACAAAATTAAGGTATAACCATCAAATAACCATATTTGTGTGTTGAAAAATGAAATATATTTACTAAATGATTAGTAATTAGTTTGATATGTATTATAGCTTAGAAAATCTTTTTATATACATGACAATATGGTTTGGTACCCTTGTGTTCGTAGTATTGCTGATGATAATCTTCTGCTTTCCAAAAAGTGGAGAGAGGTTTCAACATTGTAGCCACTTTATAACCTTTAGTCTTTAGTATGTCAATATACTTTTCCGCAATTTCTTTTTCATTATCATCCGCATAAAATATGCATGATAAGTATTGAGGACCAATATCAGGCCCCTGACCATTTGTTTGAGTAAAATCATGTGTCTCGAAAAATAATCTAATCAGATCCTCATAAGTCGTTTTTGAGGTGTCATATTCTACCTCAGTAGTTTCGAGATGTCCGGTATTTTTTTGACATACTTGTTCATAAGAAGGATTGTCTATGTGACCACCCATAAAGCCTACAGCAGTATGCTTTACTCCATTTGCCTTCATAAAGTAGTATTCTGTGCCCCAAAAGCAACCTGAGGCAAAATATGCTTTTTTTATCATTTTATTTTGTTCTGGTATAAACTTTAAAGAAATGGAATTTACACAATGTCTTGTGTTTTTATCAGTGAATCCTTCATTTAAGAAGACATGCCCTAAATGAGCACCACAATTGGCACAAATAATTTCGGTTCGCCTTCCATCCGCATCAGGTAGACGTTTTACCGCTCCTTTTATTTCATCGTCAAATGATGGCCAGCCACAGTGAGAATCGAACTTATCAGATGATCTATATAGCGGAGTATCGCATCTTTTACATACATACATTCCACTGCGTTTATTATTAGTATATTCTCCTGTGTATGGAGCTTCCGTTCCTTTGTGTAAGATTACACGTTCTTCTTCAAGTGTAAGTTTATTATATTCCATATTATCATTTGTTTTATTTTGGCTCTGGACACAAGATATACTTATCAATGTGATGCAGAGTAAGTATATTATAGATTTCATTTTTTTGTTATTTTATAGAAGTTCATAAATGCAAATAATCTTCTTTGTTTTAAGTAAGTTGGATTATACATAAAAG
>NZ_JAEPKU010000231.1 GCF_016652235.1 Dysgonomonas sp. Marseille-P4677 | reverse complement strand
TAGAGCGTTAGACTGGCAGTCTAAAGGTGATCGGTTCGAGTCCGATATTCTCCACAAATAAAGGCTTCTGAGTATTGAAGCCTTTTTATGGGATTACATGACAATTAAAGTACAATCATTTTTTCATTCTATTTTATCCAAAATGTATTACAATAGTATTACATCTGAGCGTTAAAAAATATTTTGTATTACAATAGTATAACAAATAAAGAAGTAAGTTTACCTGACTAAAATCATTAAATATATGGCAACAACGATTAAAGCAGTTATTCTAAAACACCACAAAAAAGAAGATGGTACATATAATGTAAAGATTAGGTTAACTCACGAGAGAAAGCAATTATACATTCCAACAACATTCATGGTATCCGAAATATATCTTGATGAAAATTTAAATATCATTGATAGAAAACTTAAAAATATTATTGACAAAGAAGTCTTATTATACAGGGATAATCTATTAAGTATCGGAGAACTTAGTCGATTTGACGCTAAAAGCCTTGCTAAGAAATTATCAGAACTAGCCCATCCTAAAATAGAATATATTGATTATTTGGCTTTCATGAAATGTCATTACGAAGAAATGAAATTAAAGGGGCGTTCTTCGTATGAAAATTACAGGGCTGCATATAACAAGCTGTATGAATTTTCAAAGGGTAGACTAGAATTTAAGGAAATAACTTCTACTCTCCTACTCTCTTTTGAAAAATATCTAATAAAGAATGGTGTTGGTATGCGTGGGATTGCCTTGTATATGTCTTGTATCAGATCAGTATTTAATGAGGGTAGATTAAAATACAATGATGAAGATTATGGAATAGTAAAAATAAGTAACTACCCATTTATAAGGTATAAACTCCCAAAGATTCCAGAGGCTAGACAAAAGGCTGCGGGTGTAGATGTCGTAATATCTATTATTAACTATCAACCAAAAAATGAAACAGAACAGTTAGCAAAGGATATGTTCTTATTATCATTCTATCTTATAGGCATGAACGCAAAGGATATATTTTCTTGTAAAACAAAAGTAAAAGATAATCGAATAACCTATCAGAGAAGCAAAACAAAAGACGGACGTATTGATAAGGCTGAAATATCCGTAAATATAGAACCCGAGATACTGGAGCTTATTGGAAAGTATTTAGATAAAGATAATAAATATACATTCAATATATACAAGAGATTTGCAAACTCTAAGAACTTCAATATGTCGCTTAGTGACGGTTTTATTTCAATTCGTGATAGTTTAGGGATAGACAACCTTACTATGTACTCAGCACGTCACTCTTGGGCTACAATAGCATCACATAATTGCAATATTATTGACAGCCATATAGCCAAATGCCTCAATCATGCAAGTATTGATTTTAGGGTTACAAATAAGTATATAAAGCGTGATTGGTCTTTAATAGATAAATGTAACCGTCAGGTGATTGATTTCGTTAATGAAAATCTCAATGATAAAAGTAAATCTATTAAATCTATCTTCTGAACATATCACCTTCTCCTGTAAGCAGCCAATTAGCATTTAAAGCATGGTTCTCTATCATAAAAGCAGCCATATGTGGAGGTAATGATTTATCTACTCTTTCTTTAATTGTATAAAGTTGTTGTCTATGCACACCCATAGATTTAGATATATCATATAAGCTTGAAAATCTACTTTTATTAATTAAATTGTCTGCAAACTCAAAAAATCTTGTTTTTATCTGAAATTCTATTTTGTCGTTATCTGATGGCAATTTGGATATAGAAAAATCCTGTTCAGTATCACCAATACCGCATACAATCCAATTTGCATTTATATTGAAATTAACGCATAGTAAAGCTATCGAACTAAGCGAATAAGAATAATTACCACTGCCCCCGATCTTTGCTAAATTGCTATCAAGATATCCAATGCTTTCGGCAAATTCCCTACCCGATTTTACATTTTTACTATCTAATAATCCTTTCTTTATAATATCTACTCTGTCTTCTATATTTTTATTTACAGATATAGCCTTGTTGCTTAATTTAGGCATGATGTTTTTAGTTTTAGTTAATGTAATTGTGTATTAAAGCCTTATTTGCCTGTCTACTAATTTTACGACATGGTACAATTCCTGTACGTCAGACATTCTTATTGAGTACTTTTCTCCGTATATAGGGTTCAATGGTTCGCAAATAAATTCCCTTCCGTGTATATTGTTGTCTAATATTTTGCATATTGAAATATTATTATTCGAAACAATTATAAAATAGAAGTCTGATACCTGTATGTTATGCCCCCATGAACCCCTTTGTATTTCCCTTCCAAGTACTATATCGCCATCTAGTAACGATTTATTGCTTCCGTCATTCATGCCATCGCCGTCAATCTCAAAGCACATGTATTTACCTTTAAAAGATTCGTCTATCCTTAATGGTATTGTAGGAAGATTGTATAAGAATGATTCATCTTCATGCTTGGATATATATTCATCCATACTGCGCCTTTGAACCAACGATATAAGTTTAAAATTACTCTTTACCAGTTTTGCAGCTATATCACTGCTTATTATTTGCGCAATATCTTCATTACTCAACATTTGTGGGGTGTTCAGGTAAGCATATAAATACTTATGCAGCTTATGTAATGTTGTTGTTGCTGGCTCAGCTTTTCCAGTCTTCCATCGACTAATAGATATTGGGGCTACTCCTGTAGCTTTTGATAGCTTGTAGCCAGAAATATTACTCTTAGTCATCATCTCCATAACTTCCTTTAGCAGCTCTTCTCTTGTGAGTGACATGTTTTAATGTTTTTAGTTATATTAAAATAATATATTTAACAATATTTAAATATATAAATAGTGTATATAATAAATATGTATACTATATTTGTATCATATATAATAAATAATAGTAAACATTTAGTATTACGA